>JAFGDC010000248.1 GCA_016932295.1 candidate division CSSED10-310 bacterium | reverse complement strand
TGGAGGCACGATCGAAGAATCCGACGGCGGCGAAGGTCACACAGGACCCCCCGGGTTCGTCGAACCATTGCCGGTACTGGACCGTTTCGCCGCGCATCCCTTCCATCAGCAGGGTGAGAACGAAAAGGGCGGGATATCCGCACACATTGTGCGGGCGGGGATCCTCATGAATCAGTTCGGCCAGTTTCCGGCTGTCGAGGGCGACAACCTGCCGCAGGATGCCGGCATCGTATTCTCCTATTCCGTGCAGTTCGTGCTTGTCGAGCGCGGGACCGCCAAACTGAGTTCCCACGTGACTCAAATCCACCGAAGCGATGATGAGCAGCTTGTCCCCCATGCGGTGCATGGCGTTACGCAGGCATCCGGTAAAGGATTGGATCAATGGATCCCCACCGGGATCGCTCTTGGAGCGCAGGTTCGAGACCAGGACCGGGACAATTTGAGGGACCGCCTGTCCAAAGATGTGCTGCAGCATCAGTACCTGGAATTCAACCGAGTGTTCGGAGCGATGCGCGAATTCGTCCGTGTACAGTTGATTTCCGCAGGCTTCCGTCAGCAACCCGAGTAGTGACTGATCGGCGGTAACCAACCCCAAGGGCGTCTGAAACGATTTTCGACTCAGAATGACAGGTCCGGGCGAACCGAGATGATCGATACCGAGGATAACGATCGTATCCGGTCGGGGGACTTGGAGGAGTAATTCATAGCCCTTGCCATACACCGCGCCGCCGCGCTGGAAATCGATGTGCGGAACGACCAGTCCGCGCAGTCCCGAAGCCGTCGCTCCGCTGCTTCCTCCATTGGCGGCGGCCGGGATGCCGGTAAGTTCCACCAACATGGTGGCGAGTTGTTCCGGATCATCGGGATAGCTCTCTCCGGCCAGCACGCTTTCATGCACTCCAGCGCCGGCGAATTCTGCCTTCAGGGCGATGTAGAACTCTCTGAAATCCTCATTGGCGAACAGGTGATACTCGTTCAGGCGGTTGATGAGATCACGGATCAGATGGCTGTAGAGCAGTTCGCCGTGGCGTCGCATGAATTCAGCCTGAATGTCCAGTACGGTTCTCTTGCCGTCAATCAGTCGCAGAATGGCGTGGGCTGATGGAGAGATGATGATGATGGGGCTGAGTTTCATGGGATCGCGGATGGCGATCATGACTGAATCCTGTTGCTGGTAGGGTATATATTCCAGGGGACGCAGAGGAGGAATGGGACCGGAATCGTCTATCATTGCGAGGGTTCCGAATGGAACAGTGTGTGAAGCGGGGCATCCATGTCCTTATCCGATCGTGACTGCATATGGTGTGTCAGGAGTTTTTCGATGCGGGTGATGATCTGGTCGCGGTCATAGGAGAGGTGGATGGGTTCCCAGTTATGCAGGGTGGATATGACGTAACGCACGGTCACGCGCTCTGGTGGTACAGCGAGGACGACTGCCAGCGGTCCATTGGTGACTTCGGTAATCAGGCCGAGATCAATCATCCTGAACAGCAGGTCCCTGACCACCTTCACCGGTACTCCAATGCGTTCCGCCAGCGTTGTGCCATTGAGCGGTGCCCCGCCGGCACGGAACTGCTCAACGATCGACAGCATGATCCGGACCGCGAGGATCTCCCGCACGAATTCGGAGATGAGGCGTGGGTCGATCTGTTCGCGGATGGTGCGGATGTTCTGGCGGACATAACTGAATTGAGCGCCCAACAAGATAATGTTCCAACTGATGTATACCCACAGGAGAAAGATCGGCAACGATGCGAACGTGCCGTACAGTGCGTTGTATTTGGACACGCCGACCTGGAACCGAATGAAGCCCCATTGCGCCCCCTGCCATATGGAGCCGGCGATCACTCCCCCGTACAAAGAAGGCCAGGTTCGCACCCTTGTGTTCGGAATAAAACTGTAGAGGAAGGTGAATGCTATCCAGATGATCACATAGGGTGAAGCCTTGAAGCTGAAATTGATGATGTCGCTGATGATCATGAAGGAACGGAGCTTGTTGACCATGGTATTGGAGGCAAGGGTGGTGTTGAGTCCGGTGGAAGCCACGATCAGAATCGGCACCACCACCACAACGCTTATGTAATCGGTTATCTTCCTGGATACGGACCGTGATTTCTTCACCCCCCAGATGGTGTTGAACGTGCTCTCCACCTTGCTGAACGTGGCGACGATGGTGATCACCAGGGTGAGCAGGCCAATGGTGCCGAGCGCGCCGACATTGGTGCGGTTGATATATTCCAGGAGATAGAGGGCGACATCTTGCTGGCCTACCGTCAATCGATCCAGGAGCGGCCGGATAGCATTGGCGACGCCGAAGCCTTTGGAAAGGGCGAAACCGAAGGCAAACAGGGGAACAATCGAAAACAGTGTCATGTACGTGAGCGAGGAAGCGTGCAGTGAGCATTTATCGGCGCGGAATCCGCGAATGACCAGGTACAGGACCTGGGTCTGACGGAGGATCAGCTTCTTGATTCTTGCCCCGGGCGAAATTTCGATCTTGAGAAGATCCCCTTTCAGCAGGTCATGGACCTTCATCGCCCCAGTTTTGATTCGTCCGACATCCACCCGCACGGGCGCGCTCCTTGTGAATGTGGCCGTCGTGCCAATTCCCGGCACTCATTTCTCAACCAGATCCTGAAACCAGACCATGGGAAAGGAATCGACAGACACCAAGCGATTATACGATAGCAGATGCTATACTGTTCGGAAAGAGACGTTACATGGACCGGTTCCGCGATAAGAAGCGCCCGTGTTCTTTCCGGCCGGCGCGCGGGATGCTACTCTTCCCGTGTGGTGCCGTCTTCCCGCGCATGTGAGATTGGAGCAAGATCGAGTGAATAAAGCCATCGTCGCACAATCCGACCGAACGGGCATCCTGGTGAGCAGCGCTGTCGCACTGTTGTCATGCATCACCTGGCATGGTTGGTGGGGATATTATCGACTCCCCCTGGATGGCTGCTGGGACTGGTTGTACCCATTGATGTGCGCGCCGTTCCTGGTGGCGATTCCTTTGCTTCATTACGCCGGCGATAGGCGCTCCCCTGCCTGGATAGCGCCTCTGGATTCTGTCGTGAGCCTCGTCGTTGCGGTATTTCCCGCGGTTGTCAGGCATCTCCCTGGTAGTGATCCGCAAGCCTGTTTACTGGTCCTGCTTTTCAGCCAATGGTTGATCCGGACGGTGGAATTGCTCGCAGTCCTGCATAGCAATGCCGTTCCTTTCGGACGTACATTCTACAGGTTATCCATGGTGGCTGTCTTCGCTTCCATCGTCTCACTCCAGCAGCACCACTCGGCCATGAGTCAGGTGGAAGGTGATGAACCCTACTACCTGCTGGTGGCACACAGTATCGTGCAGGATGGTGATCTGGATATCACCGATGATTTCACCGACGGCGAGTACCGTCGCTTCATGGCGGTCGGACTCAAAGAGTTCTATCTCGAACACAGGGGCGAGAAGATCGCCGGACGCCCGCCCGGCCTGCCCTTGCTGCTGGCGGCAGGCTACCTGGCAGCCGGTCGGCGCGGAGCGCTCGCAATTCTCGCGTTGATTGCCGCCGCTCTTTTCGTTCAGTGGTTGAAACTGTCCAGAGATTTGAATCTGCCCGGCACTCCGAGTCTGTGGGCGGCTCACGCGCTGCTTTTCAGTTATCCGGTCCTGAACTATTCGCTGCGGATCTTTCCCGAGCTGCCCGCGGCATTGATCCTGGTGGTATTGGGCAGACTCATGGTCCGCGAGTCAGGCTGGCGGTCGGGCCTCATCACTGCCGTCCTGTTGGGCTTCACCGCAACCTTGAAGCTGCGTTTTCTGCTCGCGGTCGGACCCATGGCGGCGGTCGTCATGACCCGCATGTGCTGCGGCAGGAAGGTGGTTCGCACGGGCGTCGTACTGATACTGGTCATGGGTGGCGGACTGGTCACATTCTACTTGATGTCGTCCTCTGGCGGCGCGCACCTGACATACCGGTTCAATGAGTTACTGAAGCTTCGTTCCGAGAACTTCAGCCCGCTCAAGGGCAGCCTGGGGCTGCTTCTCGATCAGCAATTCGGTTTGTTGCCCCGTAATCCTTTGTACATTCTCGCGCTGGCGGCCATGCTCCGCCTGCCCTGGTTGCCGTTGCGCCGGCGCTGGTCGATGTTCCTGGCCCTCATCCCCTACCTGGCGGCAGTTGCCGGTATGGAATTCTGGACCGGAGGCTGGAGTCCCCCGCCGCGCTTCCTGGTGGCGGTGCTGCCCATGTGCGCGGTCTATGCCGTGGCGAGACTCGGCCAGACCGGCATGCATCCATCACTGCTTTGGGCCGGCATACTCTGGGCCGGCCTGGGCACCCTGGCATCATTGCTGTTCCCGCAGGGATTGTCCTATTTTGTCGCGCCGCCGCACGGCGGATCGCGCGCCTTGATGGCGTTGGGCGGCATCATCGGGCAGCCGGCCACCAGGTTGTGGCCGAGTGTGTTCAGGCCGTCGGTGTGGACCTGGGTGGCCGGGCTCCTGTTGATTATAGTACTGGTAGCCCCGCGGCGCTGGTCTCATCGACACGGCGCGCGTTTTTGTGATCCAAGATCATTGTTCGGCGGCGCGGTCATCTGCATGGGCGTATTGTGCGCGGGTCTCGCTTCCTGGCTCGTGCCGGCGATGGTTGTGTATCCGGGAGATCTGCGCGGTGGTGACCGGGCGGGAAAACTGGATGGTGAAGGATTCCTGCTGCGTGATGACCTGGAGTTCCCTTTGACTGCTGTTCCAGGACGGGGATTCCTCCTTCTTTCAGCCTGGCCGGAGCCGGACGAGGACAGTGAACGAGCGTTCCATGTCCAGGTAAACCAGGAAGACCTTTCCATCCGGGATGCCGAAGTCCGATTCGATCGATGGTACCTGTGGCCGGTCCGGCTTCACTATCGTAACAGGATCGCCGTTCGGCTCACCGGTGAAGACGGTGAAGCGGCCTTCCTGCGACTGGAAAGGATTGAATTTCTGCCGCATTCAGCACTGCTGTCGCGGATCACCGGCGCCACCACCGCGCTGTTCGGATACTGCTGGACTGCCGGACAGCGTGAAGAGCGGCTTATCCGTGCGTTCCTCATGGATCCCGGCAGCAGGAAGAGCGCCGAGGCGGTGTGCGGACATTTCCTGGAAGAAGGGCGGATCGCTCATGCATTGACCTGGTGTGATCTTATGCCTGATGAGGTTCTAAACTCTTTGCCGGAGGACATGCGCCGGCTGTTGCTCGATGGTGCTTCCATGAGGCATCGTGAGGACTTGGTATCGAGACTGCTCGGGACGATTTCACGAATGAGTGATGAATGGTCCGCGTCGTTGAGATGCCGGCATGTGTTACGCACCACCGGTTGGAATGACGATGCCACCGCCATGAGCTGCGCGGAGCAGTGCCTCGATGCGGAGACCGTTGTGGCCGCGTTGGATTTGTTACCTGAAGAAGAACGCGCTGGAAGGCGTGCCGTTCTGCTCCCGCGAATGCCGGAAAAGGAGGTGCGGCTGCTCGAATACTTGCGGGGTGAATCGATGATGCGGGAAACCGTGGGCGGACCGGCCGTGTATTGCATCGGGGGGGCGGAGTTCACGGCGACGGCAGGCGAGGTTGTTAACGGCGGCCGGGTGCTCACTACCAACGGCAGCATACACGGCGCCATTTCACTGCGCGGAAACGACGTGATCTGTCTCACGCTGCGGGGGACCGCGGCCCGTGGAATCTGGCCTGAAGCATTGATACTGATGGATGGGAGGAAGGTCGCGGCACTGGATGTTCGCGGGGATCATTGGCGAGAGTATGAATTCCGTGTATCCGTCGCGCCGGGAGTGCATCACCTGGAACTGATGTTCACGAACGACTACTACTATCCGAAGGATGATGAGGACAGAAACCTTTATATGTCAAGGTGCTGCGTGGTTGACACGACTGGTTGCGGGCACTAGACTTGGCAAGATTTATCATGGAAAGGAAGGACTCATGCCCGTCAAGATAACTCCCCGAGAAGAGAATTATTCGCGCTGGTACACTGATGTCATTGCCGCCGCTGAACTGGCCGATTACGCACCGGTGAAGGGCTGCATGGTGATTCGGCCCAATGGGTACGCCATCTGGGAGAACATGCGGCATGTCCTGGACGGAATGTTCCGCGCCACCGGACATGAGAATGTATATTTCCCGCTGTTCATCCCGGAAAGTTTTATGGCCCGCGAGGCCGAACACGTGGAGGGTTTCAGTCCGGAGTGCGCGGTGGTGACCCACGGCGGCGGCAAGAAGCTGGAGGAGCCGCTTTATATCCGGCCCACCTCGGAAACGATCATCTGGCACATGTATTCCAAGTGGATAGATTCACATCGGGATTTACCCCTGCTCTATAACCAGTGGGCGAATGTCGTGCGCTGGGAAATGCGGACGAGGCTGTTCCTGCGCACCACCGAGTTTTTATGGCAGGAGGGGCATACCGCGCATGCCACGGAACGGGAGTGCCAGGAGGAGACCTTGCGGATGCTGGAGGTCTACCGGCGGTTCGCGGAGGAGTTCATGGCGGTGCCGGTACTGACCGGTCGAAAGACAGAGAAAGAGAAGTTCCCTGGGGCGGTGGAAACGTACTGCATAGAAGCCATGATGCAGGACAGGAAAGCGCTTCAGGCTGGTACTTCACACAATCTCGGTCAGAATTTCGCGCGGGCGTTCGATGTCACCTTCCAGAATCAGTCGGGTGAACGTGAATATGTCTGGGCGACCAGTTGGGGTGTCAGTACCCGTCTGATCGGAGCGCTTATCATGGCGCACAGCGACAACAATGGACTGATCATTCCGCCGCGTCTGGCGCCGCTGCATGTCGTTGCCGTGCCCATCTACCGCAAGGAAGAACAGCGCTCCCAGGTGCTCGAAAGGCTCACGGCGGTCATGAGTGGATTGCCTGCCGGGATCCGCTGGAAAGTTGACGACCGGGATCAGTATACCCCGGGATGGAAATTCAATGAGTGGGAGGTGCGGGGAGTGCCGCTAAGAATCGAATTCGGTCCCCGGGACCTGGCCAATGAGCAGGCTGTGCTTGTGCGGCGCGATACAAGGGCGAAACGGACCGTGACGCTGGCGGAATTGGGTGGCGTGTTGAGTCGTGAACTGGACGCCGTTCAATCTGACATGTTTGATCGCGCTCTTGCCTTCCGCGCGCAGCATACCTTCCCCATTGATTCGTATGACGCATTCAAGGTCCGGCTGGAAGAGCCCGGCGGTTTCTTCCAGGCTCACTGGTGCGGTGGGCGGCAATGCGAGGATCGAGTGCAAGAGGAGACCAAGGCGACCATTCGTTGCATTCCACTCGAATCGGAAGAGGAATCGGGCGCCTGCATGGTGTGCGGCAAACCATCGTTGCGGCGGG
>JAFGDC010000006.1 GCA_016932295.1 candidate division CSSED10-310 bacterium | reverse complement strand
TCAGGCATGAGCCGGCGGCTGCCAGGACGGCGCTTGAACTTGGTTGGGCGTTGCTCTTGCGTGATGAGGCTTCGGATGCGGCGTGTTACCTGGAGCATGCCGCGCGTTGTATGCCGTGGGATCCCGATGTGCTGCAGCGGGTCGGACTGGGATTGGCGCAGCGGGATCCCGATGCCGGCCGCGACTACCTGCTCCGCTCGCTGGCGGTGGCGCCGGATCGGATGGAACTCGTGCTGCGGCTGCTACCCCCCACGATCGACGGCCGCATGCTTCTGGAGCGGCTTCTGGCCAACGAGGCGGCGGAGGGATGGATGTGGCTGGAGATCGCTGCGGCGATGCGGCGTTCCGGCCATGGAGACCTCGCTCTGGCGGCGGCTGACAAGGCGCTGGAGCGGGATGGGCGCCTGGCGCTGGCGGTTGGGTTCGAAAGGATTCTGAGCTTGTGCGAGCAAGGGGCATACAAGATGGCATTGGCGGAATCGCTGGTGATGGAAGGGCGGTTTCCTGAAGAGAAGGCCGGCTACGAGGGTGGCGGCCTGGCGCTGGCGGGCTTGGGCAGGTTGGAGGAGGGGTTGGAACGATTGCTCCATGCAACCAGGTTGGCGTCGCGGGATCCCTGGGTATGGGTGCACTTGGGCGACCTGTATCTCGAGATGGATCGGCCGTATCCGGCGATGGATGCATACAGCAAGGCGGTGGAACTGCATGTCGAGCCGGACGTGGTGAAAGACCGGTTGCGAAAGGCCGCGGTCAGGGTATCGGAAGCCATGCGGGAGAGTGGTTCATGAAGCGCGGTACCGGATTGATGCTCATCGGTCTCGCGGTCGCCGCCGTGAGTACCGCCGCGGTGCTTGTGTTCGTGGTGCCACACCTGGATTCGAAATGGCTGCTGGCCGCCGGTGCGGGTTTCATCTTGCTGGTCCTGCTGCTGGTGTGCAAGGACACCGATCTCCTGCTGGCGGTCATCTTCATGCTGGGTCTGTTTCTGCCGGCGGCCAAGCGGTTGACGCCGATCCACGGCATACCGCTGGGGAATCCGCCGTTTCTCGGAGTGTGGAGCTTCGATGTGCCATTGGCGGCGGCGCTGTTGCTGGGACTGATCCGGCTGTTCAGCGGCAAGGGCGCACCCCGCCGGCGATCGCCGTACGACGAGGTGTTCATCGCCGGTCTGGTATTCTGCGCCCTTTCCTTCGCCAACGCGGCCAGCCTCGATATCGCGATGTACAAATGGATCTATCAACTCAAGTACTATCTCATCTTCCGGTGGAGCGCCCATCTGCTCGGAGTGCGCTCCCGGCTGCCGTTGATCGTGGGCGCTTTCCTGGTTGCTGTCTCGTTGCAGTCTGGTCTGGGTATCTTTCAACATGCGACGGGATCGGATGTCGCGTTGTGGATTCCCGGTGATGTGATTCGGTATGAGCATCTGCCCAAGGGCGAGATCCTGCGCCGCGTCGGTGGGAACTGGAAGCCGAATTCCGCCTCCCAGATTTACCAGATCAGTCTCGGTTTGTTGTTCAGCATGTTGATCACGACCGGCGCCGGCGCCAGGCGCTGGATCGTGGCCGCCCTGTTCTGTCTGAACATGGCCGCCATGGTGTTCACGCTGTCGCGCGGGGGATGGTTCGGGTTCCTGTTTTCCATACCGGTGATTTTATTATTACATCTACAAGCGGCACGGGGTCGCCGCAGGTTGCAAATGCTGTTGGCCGTCATGGCGGGAGCGGTGCTCTTGGCCGGGTTGGTGGCCATGCTGCGGGAGCCCTTGGCGAATCGACTGGCGCACCGGGAGAGCGTAAGTGGTTGGGGGCGTATGCAGATGTATCGCGGAGCGATGGCGATGATTGCGGCTCATCCCCTGCTGGGTGTGGGATTGAACAACTATGTGGCGAACGCCCTGCCCTATGATGCATTCGCTGGGTATTACCGGATTCCGGTTCACAACATCTACCTCTTGTATGGCGCTGAGACCGGCCTGCCCCGCCTCTTCGTGTTCCTTGTGTTTCTTGCCCTGCTTATCCGGGATGGGTGGCGCTGCCGCTACGCCCCTCCGTTCGCCAGGACCATCGCCTTCGGCTTGACCGGCGCCATGCTGGGATTGTATGTGAGGATGCTCGTGGCCATGTCCCTCGAGGATGTCGTGGTGGCATCCTGTTTTTATTTCATGGCCGGCATGCTGCCCGCCCTGGCCGCCTGGCGGGACAAAAGAAACGGGCGACGGGAGAATGCCCAGTGAATGGTACGGTTGATTCGACAGACTGCGGAGATGTGCGCGGAGTAATGGTGCGCGAGGGCGGTTTATCGATGGCCGGCGGCTTCGCGGGCAGCGGCCTCCAATTCCTGTTCAGCATCATCGCCGCCCGTCTCCTGACGCCGAGTGGTTTCGGGATCTTCATCATGGGTCTGTCAGTGGTGAAGCTGGCCGAGGTCATCGTGCTTCTTGGGTTGCCCAACGGGTTGCTGCATTTTGTCCCGCGTTTCCTGACATGCGGTCAACCGGGCCGCGCCAAGGGGATGCTCATCACCGCCGTGATGGTCTCCCTGTGCGCTTCCGGAGCGGTACTGGCGGTATTCATGTGCCTGGGTCCGGTGCTCTACGAGGGGTGGCTGAAGGAGCCGGGATTGCGGCGCATCGTGCCGATTCTGCTGGTTTCATTGCCGCTGGGCGCGGTCACCGACATTTGTCTTCATTATGCGCAGGCCTTCAAGAAGATGCGGCACAAGGTAATGACGTACAACATACTCATCCCGTCGATACGATTGGCCGGCCTGGGTGCCTGCCTGCTGGTGCGCGATCGCATGATGGTGGTGGTCTGTGCCTACGTGGTGGCGGTGGGAGTGGCGTTGGTGTACGCCCTGTGGGTGGTGCGGAGCCGCCTGGCTTGTGATGCCGTCGTGGTGCTGGACAGGCGGCTCAGCCGCCAGTTGCTTCTGTTTTCGTTGCCGCTGTTCGCAGGGACTGTGCTGATGGTAATCCTTCAATGGGTGAACCCGCTCATCGTGGGTTTTTTCCAGCCCGCCGAGGAGGTCGGCTTGTTCGGTGCGGCGCAACGGTGGTCAATGCTCGGCATATTGGTGCTCAACTCCTTCAGCGGCATCTTCGCGCCGGTTATCGCGGAATTCCACCACGCCGGCCGCTGGGAGGAATTGCATGGCATGTTCAGAACGGTCACCTCGTGGATCCTGCTGCTCAGCATGCCTTTCTACATGCTGCTCGGGTTACTGCCGGAACAATTCATGGCCTTGTTCGGGCGGGAATTCAGCGGAGGATGGCTTTGCCTGCTGATTCTCGCCGCGGGGCAATTGGTGAACTGTGCGGTGGGACCGGCGGGATATATGTTGACCATGCGCGGTCACGTGCGACTGGCGTTTTTCAACACCTTGACGGCCTTCGTGATAAACATCGGGTTGAACTTCCTGTTGATCCCGGGATACGGGGCCGTGGGAGCGGCGGTGGCCATGTCGGGCGCGGTGATCCTGGTCAACATCATGCGGGGCCTGGAAGTGTGGCGGCTCTATTCGGTGCATCCGTTCAGCTCAAGGTATGTCAAGGCGATGGGTGCGGGCCTGGCGGGAGCCGCGATCGTGGCGTTGCTCAGATCGACAGTGCCCGGTGGCCCGGTTCCGCGTCTCCTGATTCAGATCATGTTTTATCTCGCCGTGTATGCGACGATCCTCGTCACCAGCGGAGTCGGCCGGCGCGAATGGCAGGGCCTGAAGGATATCCTGGGTATTCCGGCACGGAGGATTGGCAATGGCGGATAACGGGCCGGCCGGTTCACTGCGGATATTGTTTGTGTCACCGGTGCCTGTGTATCCCGGCGTCAGTGATGCCGGATCGCTGCGGAAACTCGCATATCTTGAGCATTTCGGCCGCCGGCACCGGATAGACTGTATTGCCCTGGCTCGGGGTACCCAAGCCGGGGTGTTCAGGATTCGTGAAGGTGTTTCTCCCGGCGATCCGTATCTGAGTGATTGGTGGCCGGCGGCGGCCGGCCTGGTCACGGATGGTGTGGTGGAGAACTACCTGGTTGTCACTCTTGGCATGACATCGGCCGTGGCACGGGTAACGAACGCACTCTTTTCGAGCCTTCCCATGCCGATCGCCACCCTGGCCCGCGAGCATGTGGGGAAGGTGGTGGAGGAATTCCTACACAGTCATGGGTACGATGTGGTGTTCGTCGAGGGTTTGCATCTCGCGCTGCATGTAGATCGATGGCGGAAAGCCGCGCCGCGAGCGGTATTCGCGCTGTTCGATGATGATGTGTTGACGGTTCAGTGGCGTCGCCGTGCCGCCATGTGCGGTCCGCCTTTGAGTTGGGGAGCCGCGGTCCAGTTGCGTCGCGCCGGTCGCTTTGAACGTCGGATAGTGAGTTCTTTCGATCATGTCTTCGTCATCACCGGGGAGCAGAAAGCTGCATTGCTCGAACTTCAGCCGGGGCTCCGGGTGAGCGTCAGCGATCATATCATGGAACACGATTCAGCGGCATTTGAACCACCGCCTCGGAGCGATGCGCCCCGCGTTGTGTTTCTCGGTTCCGGCGGTCACGCGCCCAATCGGGATGCGGTGAAGCTGCTGGTTTCAAGGATTTTTCCTCTCATTCAGCAGCGGGTTCCTGAATGTGGGTGTGTGATCGTCGGTCCCGGTTATCCGGTCGGTTTAAGGACTACTTCCGGCAAGGGCATCGAATGGGCCGGCCGGGTGGAGAATCTACAGGGCATTTTTCACGATCGCTCCGTACTGGTTGCGCCGCTCCGTCTGGGCGGTGGATTGCGGGGAAAGATCGTCAGCGCGCTGCGGCATGGTTGTCCGGTGGTGACCACGCCCATCGGAGCTGAAGGATTCGCCGCGCCGGCCGGGTGTGGCATGGTGGTGGCGCGTGAACCCCGTGAGATGGCGGATGAGGCGATCCGGCTTCTGTCCGATCCACAGCTTCGCCTGCGCCTGGGCGCCGCCGGTGTACGGGCGGTCCGCCGGCGCTTCTCGAAAGCATTGGTGGCGGGTGGTCTGGAACGTCGTCTACTGGAACTTACATCCCGGCAGTCAATCCGGGACAAGAGGTCGGTGTCATGAAACAACCGAAACTGATAGTGCTGGGTCTGGACGGAGCCAGCTTCAATATCCTGCTTCCTCTGGTTGAAGCCGGCCACATGCCCGGCCTGGGGAAGGTGCTGGAACGGGGCGTGTGGGGAAACCTGGCATCGGTGATCCCACCGGTCACGGCGCCGGCCTGGGCTTCGTTCATGACCGGCTGCCTGCCCGGCAGGCACGGCGTGCATGGGTTCGAGTGCTACATTCCAGGCACCTCGACCAAGCAGTGGGTGGACAGCCGGGTCATCAAGATCAAGAAGCTCTGGCACTGGATCAATCGGGGTGATTTGACGACAGGTGTGATAAACATGCCGATCACCTACCCGGCCGAATCCCTGAACGGCTACCTGATCAGCGGGTTTCTCACTCCATTGAACGCCGCGACGCCATGTTTCCCGCCGGAGATCCTGGATGAGGTGACCGCTAGTGTGGGGGAGTATATCATCAATGTGCCGGTGATGGACGAGAAGCCGTCCAATCCGCAACACGGCAGAGACCTGATGAAGCGGTTGATGGCCGCCGCTGAAACCAGGTTCCGGGCCATGGAATTCCTCATGGCGCACCGGCCGGTGGATGCATTGATCTGTGTGTACATGCTTCTCGACAAGTGGCAGCATCTCTTCGGTGCGCTGCTGGATCCCGAATGCGCTCATGCCGTCCGGGGAGCGCGCTTGACCAGGGAAGAGCTGATCGCTCCGTATCGGCAGATAGACGACTTTATCACCGCCGTGACCGAGCGGTTGGGAGATGATAGTCACCTGCTCATCGTTTCCGATCATGGTTTCGGCGGACTCAAGCGCACGTTCTTTCTCAATAACTGGCTGGAGGAACAGGGGTTTCTCCGGTTGAAATCGGGTCGTGTCATGCGCCGCCTGATACAACGACTGCATACCCGCGGTGACGACAGGAATCATCCAGTGCTGCATGGCAGGATCTTCCGGGAGGATCTCGGCGACCTCATCGATTGGTCCACGACAAGGGCCTATTGCGGCGATGTGTTCACTCAGGGAGTATTCGTCAACCTGAAAGGTCGTGAATCGTCCGGGATCGTGGCGCCCGGCGCCGATTACGACAGGGTATGCGAGGAGCTGCGGAGCAGGCTCCTTGATATCAGGGACGGAATCACGGGACGCCCCTTCGTGAATACCGTGCATCGCACCTCTGAACTGTACCCGCGGGCGGATCTGCGGGATGCCCCCGATCTCTTTGTTGAGATCGACGAGTATGCCACCATTATTTCCCCGACGTATCTTTTCAGAGAGCGTGGTCACCATGTTCGCGACAATCATGAGCCGATCGGGTACCACCGCAAGCAGGGGGTGTTCATAGGCATCGGTCCCGCCTTTGCCCCGGCGCGCGATGTCCAGGGATTGCGCATCATCGACATGTGCCCGCTTATCCTGCACCTGCTGGGTGTGCCAATCCCCTTCGGCCTGGACGGCTCGCTGCCGGAAGCGGTACTGGACGCCGGCTGGCTGTCAAACCATCCGGCTCGATATGATCATACCGATATCAGCGCATCCGGGTATGATAACGGTGCAACCATGACCCCCGAGCAGGCCAGGGAGATCCATGATCGCCTGCGCGGGCTCGGCTACCTGGACTGAGTCATGCGCGTACTGTACGCGGGACCGGAACAATCGTCTTTCGTCGGGCCGGGAACCTATCTCGATGCATTGATGAAATGGATGTCGAGGCATTGCCGGGTAGGATTGATGGACCCCGGTTCCACGCGGCTGGATGAGTGGGATATCCTCCATGTTCCGGACATCATGTGGGCCCGGCCGGAGGTGCTTCGTTCCTTCAAGGGCGCGACCATCGTGGACGTGCATGATTATTACTGGACCCGGTTCCATCCGTTCTTCTGTCCGGATCTGCCCTTGCGCTGGATCATGCAGCGCCTTCGCAAGCGGCGCTACCAGGAGGCGTTGGCGGCATGTGATACGGTGTTGACCCATTGTGATTTTACCACGCGGAGTTTTCGGCATCCCCGGGTGGTCAACGTTTCACAAGGGATCGATCCCGCGGAGTACGAAGGGATTCCGGTCACCGGCGATCCCTCGCAACCGGTGATCCTGTTCGTCGGCGGCAATTTCCTTCGCAAGGGCGCATTGACCCTGATTCGGGCCATGCCTGCGGTGCGGCGGGTGGTTCCCGGAGCGCGCTGCGTACTGGTCGGGAACGAACGGCCATTGTCCTGGTGGACGGTGAAACTGGCCGCTCTCGGCACGCCGGTCGAATTCCGCCAGCGGATCCCGCGGGAGGAGGTGAAAGCGTTGCTGGTCAACGCCGCAGTCTTCGTGCTGCCATCCAAGATAGAGGCGTTTCCGTTTACCCTCATGGAAGCGATGGCGGCTGGAGTTCCATCGGTGGCCACGTCGGTGGGAGGTATCCCGGAGATGCTCCTGCATGGCGTCAATGGCTTGCTGGTGCCTGCCGGCGATGCCGGGAGATTGGCGGGTGAAATCATTCGAGTGCTCACTGATCGCTCTTTCCACGATCACCTGGCGCGCGGCGGCCGTTATCTTCTGCGCACACGCTTCACGCTGGATGCGATGGCTCATCGAATCCTGGGCGTCTATGAAGAAGCCATGCACGGGCGGCGCGAATCGATGTGAAACTGCTGTTCC
>JAFGDC010000247.1 GCA_016932295.1 candidate division CSSED10-310 bacterium | reverse complement strand
TAAATTCCGGGTACAATCCCAGTGCAGACATGACCCCAATATAGACAAGTAATGATGCACTTATACCGGCCGCACCCCGACGGCCCGAAGCTCCATTTACGCCGCCACCACGGCGGGCTATGCTGGCGTCCGGAGGCAACCCATGGATTCCATGTTCAACTCGCTGGCCGGTGAATATGACCTGATCATCGACGCCGGCCCCAGGATCACCCGCGAACTGCCGGCGCTGGAACGTCTGCTCGACCTACAACCAGGCTCCCGCCTGCTGGACCTCGGCTGCGCCACCGGCAGCCACTCCCTCGCCCTGGCCAGACGCCGATGCCAGGTCACCGCCATCGACGTGAATCCCGCCATGATCGAAGAAGCGCAACGGCGGGACACCAAATCCATCGCCGCCTTTCACGCGATCTCCCTCTCAAGGGCCGCGGACCTTTGGCCAAGGAGCTTTGATGCGATCATCTGCCTGGGCAATACCTATCCCCAGATTGTGCACGCCGAAATGGAAAACACCGACGGCAGACACGAATACGCGGCGAACCCGGACAGCGTCACCGCCAGCCAAGTGCGCCGCCTGCTGAAACCCGGCGGCCGTTTCATCGGCCAAATGATCAATCCCGAATGGGTCGCTGCCGCGTCAGCCCGCTGCCTCGTCGTACGCGATATCCCGCCGGCTGCCGGAATCGGACGCCGACTGTTCATCCGCATCTTCCGCGTCACTGGCGGCGGTCTGGAACTGACCATCACCAGGCTCGAGGAAACCATTCCCGCCCAGTGGTCACGCCAGGTCATGGTAGAACGGATGGCGCGCATCGATGCCGGCGCATTGAGGCGGCAACTCACCGAAGCCGGGTTCACCGATCCGGAGCTATGGTCCGGTTACCTGAAAGAACCCTTCCTGCCCGATGCATCGGGAGCGCTCGTCTGGCGCTGTTCAGCCGGGGCGTGAACCACTCCCCGCAACGCTTTCGATATACCCACCCGGGCACATTCGATTCAATCCGCCAACGGAACGCTCATTCGCCGCCGCCTGGTCGGGACAGCGCATGTCCATGCAGGTCACTCGGCGATGCTCACCTCGGTATATCTGAAACAATTCACCAGGTGATCGTTAACCATGCCAGTCGCCTGCATGAACGCATAACAGATCGTACTCCCCACGAAACCGAAGCCGCGGGACTTCAGATCCCTGCTCATGGCATCCGACTCCCTGGACGTGGCGGGAACCTCCGCCATGGTTCGCCACCCGTTCCTAACGGGCCTGCCGCCAACAAAACGCCAGATGTACGGATCGAACCCGCCGAACTCGTCGCGCACCCTCAGAAAGGCTTCCGCATTGTATATGGCGGCCCGGATCTTCAACCGGTTGCGGATGATGCCGGGGTCCTGCCGCAGCGTCTCGATTTTCGCATCATCATAGGCGGCGATCAGCTCCGGGTTGAACCCGTCGAACGCCCGGCGCATACTCTCCCGCTTGTTCAACGTGATCGCCCAACTCAGACCGGCCTGAAAGGCATCCAAAATCAGGAACTCGAACAACTTGAGATCATCATGCAGGGGGACTCCCCATTCCCGGTCATGGTAGTCGATCATCATCTGGCTACCCAACGCCCAATCACAGCGTACAATCATCACGCACCTCATCTCCATGCCGGCGGTCGTCGTCCGGTGAGCGTCCGTCTCGATCTAGGCACTGTACACCAGCCCCGCGCCGATTGTGAAGTCACGGCGACGGCCCAAATTACCCGCCTGAATTCTCCGGGGTGTTCCAGCGCCGCCCGGCAATGCCACCGGCATCGCAGCGGTGAAGGGGAATAGTGGGATTGTTATAGATTCTCAATGAGATACTACACCTGATGGGGGAAATGGCGACCGGTGCGGGGCTTGACTTTCCCGGTACATGAAATAAGCTCAAGTGGCTTTCTTGAAGACGAAACCTCTTTCCATGGAGATGGCGATGAATGGTGATACATTGCACAGCAAAGAGTACATCGATCTGGATATGACCTATGGCGCTCACAATTACCAGCCGCTGCCGGTGGTGATTTCCAAGGCCGAAGGCGTCTGGGTATGGGATCCCGAGGGCCGGCAATACATGGATATGCTGAGCGCTTATTCAGCGATCAACCACGGCCATCGCCATCCACGCATCCTGGCTGCCCTCAGCGAGCAGATGGAGCGCGTCACATTGACCTCCAGGGCCTTCCACAATGACCGCATGGGGCTCTTCCTGAAGAAACTCACGGAAGTCTGCGGCATGGACATGGCGCTGCCCATGAACACCGGCGCCGAAGCCGTGGAAACCGCCATCAAGGCAGCCCGCAAGTGGGGCTACAAGGTGAAAGCCGTCCCTGAAGGCAGGGCCGAGATCATCGTCTTCAACGGCAATTTCCACGGCCGCACCACCACTATCGTGGGATTCTCCTCGGAAGAGCAGTACCGCGACGGATTCGGTCCGTTCACGCCGGGTTTCAGGCTCATCGATTACGGCGACATCGGGGAACTCATCACCGCCGTCAACAACAACACCGTGGCCATCCTGATCGAACCGATCCAGGGCGAAGGCGGCATCGTCGTGCCGCCGGCGGGATTCCTGCGCCAGGTGCGGGAAACCTGCGATGTCAACGACGTACTGATGGTTGCCGACGAGATCCAGACCGGCCTCTGCCGCACCGGCGACTGGTTCGCCTGCCAGCACGAAAACGTCAAGCCGGATATGATGATCCTCGGCAAAGCGCTGGGCGGCGGGTTGCTGCCCGTATCCGCCGTAGTCTCCTCCAAGGAGATCCTCGGTGTCTTCAATCCCGGTGATCATGGCAGCACCTTCGGTGGTTACCCGCTCGCCAGCGCCGTGGGACACATGGCCCTTACCGTGCTTGAGGAAGAAAACCTGGCGACCCGCGCCAAGGAGATGGGCGGGTATTTCATG
>JAFGDC010000246.1 GCA_016932295.1 candidate division CSSED10-310 bacterium | reverse complement strand
GTTCCGCTACATGTTCAGTTTTCTGGGCATGGTGGATCTGCTGGCCATTCTCCCCACCTACCTCAGTCTTATGACGGGCGGCAGCCAGTATCTGCTGGTGATCAGGACCATACGCCTGCTGCGGGTGTTCCGGATTTTCAAGCTGGCGCGCTTCATCAGCGAAGCGCAGGTCCTGCTGCGCGCTTTGCGGGCCAGCCGTTATAAGATCACGGTGTTTCTCGGCGTGGTGCTCAGCCTGGTGGTCATACTGGGTACGGGAATGTACCTGCTGGAGGGAGGCAACAACGGCTTCACGAGCATTCCCAGGAGTATCTACTGGGCGATCGTCACTCTCACCACCGTCGGTTATGGCGACATCGCACCACGAACCGTGCCGGGTCAGGCCCTGGCTTCCGTGATCATGATCCTGGGTTACAGCATCATCGCAGTACCCACCGGCATCGTCACCATTGAACTGGCGCAGGCGGTGCGTGGCGGCGTCTCGACCCAGGCCTGTCCCCAGTGCGGCACCGAAGGTCACGACGAGGATGCGCGCCACTGCAAGTATTGCGGCGCGAAACTTTAATTCGGAAGGCAACCCTCCCGCACCCGCCGGGATGCCCATAGCATAGCGGCAATGTGAGTATCACAGATTCGATGGAAACCCTCACGAAGTCGCTAAAATATTCGGTAACTCTTTGTTTTTTATCCACTTTCATAACTACTCACTCACCTCCGGCACCCGACGGCACTGCCCGCCCCCGATGCCACCCTGGGGGTACCTCACAGGTACTAATTTTTTCCTGGAGTCACTGTTCCACTTGCACATCGCTGGTGATATAAGTAGAGAGTCAAGTTGTACGAGATTTTTGACAGGTGTCTGAACCGTTTGCTAGGGAGGGAAGATGAAACGAGGGCTTTGCCTGATTCTTTGCAGCGTTGTGTTGATCGTGGCCGGGGTGCCGATCGCGCAAGGCGCGTCGGGGTTTTACCTGGATGACAGCATGGTGCGAAGGGCTACCGAGACGGTGCTGCCAACCAATTCACCGGTGCCGCCCACCAGCACTCCGACCGCCACGGCTACTGTCAACCCCGGCATGTGCCCGGACAACCTTCTGGAAAATCCCGGCTTCGAGATCTGGGACGAGTACGGCCCGACCGGCCCCCCGGACGAATGGGTGGAAAGTGGTGCGGGGCTCACCGCGACCAGGGAAAACACTCTTGTCTTCAATGGGTCGTACTCCACCCGCATTGACTGGACGTCAACTTCCACTGTGTGGCTCTACCAGCCCATTCCGGTAGTGGGCGGCGAGACATACGATTTCCGCATACGTGTCTTTGACAATGACACCGGCGGCCGCTGCCGGGCGTACATCTCGTATTACACCACGGAAGGCGGTCTGATAGGCAGCACGGGCGGCGACTACAGCAACGACAGCGCCGACTGGCAGTTGCTTGAACTCTTGGACATCGTCACGCCCGCGACCACCGCATACATCGAGTTCCAGATTCGCGCGTATGACATCGCCGGCTGGCCGGGTTCCGCTGTCGTCTATGTAGACAATGTCGAGTACTGCGGCCTGGCGCCGCTCCCCACCGCCACAGCCACTCTCGCTCCGCCCACGAATACACCGGTGGCACCGACCGCCACGCCCGTTCCTCCCACGGGAACGCCGGTACCGCCCGCCATAGACTGGTGCAACCTCCAGTTCCCCGCCGTTACCTATGTCCTCACCGGAGGAGCATCCGAACTCATTTTCGGCCAGGTTTACATCGACGGCATCACCATCGTTGCAGGTGCCACCAGCGGTCTCGTCGCTCATCTCGGATTCGGTCCGGACGGTTCCGATCCAGCCGTTGATACAGGCTGGACGTGGCTCCCTGCAGTTTTCAACGTCGACAGCGGCAACAACGACGAGTTCATGGGGCAAATATACCCCACTGCCGCCGGCGTCTATGACATGGCCTACAGGTATTCGTACCTGGGCGGCGGGTTCTGCTACGGTGACCTGGATGGTTCCGGCAACGGCTATGATCCCGGGCAGGCCGGCCAATTGATTGTCACGGATCCCACGCTGGTTCCCACCGAGGTGCCAACACCGCCCCCTCCGACCGCCACTCCTCTCCCCGGCTACAACATCGGCGATTACATCTGGAACGACCTGGACGGCAACGGCCAGCAGAACGAAGGCATCGCCGTCGGTTTAAACGGTGTGACGGTGCGGTTGTACGAGGATGAGAACGGCAACGGCGTGATCGATGCCACCGACGATGTCCTGAATACCGTGGTAACCGGCGACGGAGTGAATCCGGCCAACGGCTACTACCTCTTCACGGACGTTCAGCCGGCAACATACATCGTGGACGTGGACGAAAGCACACTGCCGCCCGGGTACCAGCTCACCACCGCTACAGAACCCTATCCCGTGCTCATGCTATTCGGCGACAACCTGAATATCGATTTCGGCTACTGGCTGGTGGCATCCCCGACACCAGTATACAGCCACACTCCCACCAACACTCCCACGCGAACTCCAACCGCCATCACGCCCATGCCCACCGCGACGCAACCGCCCGCCACCGGCACGCCAGTCCCGCCCACCGCGACACCACTGCCTACCGCTACTTGTCTCACATCCATCGGAGACCTGGTCTGGTACGATGCGAACGGAGACGGAATCGCCAATGAGGATATCAGTGCCTTCGGGTTGAATGGCATATCGGTGTTCTTGCTGTACGACATCAACTGCAACGGCCAGAAGGATACAGACGATCAGTTACTGCTGGGCACCACGACGAGCTTCGATCCCGTGAACGCGCTGCCCGGGTGGTATGAGTTCAATCTCGGCGCTCCCGGCTGCTACCTGGTGGAAGTGGACACCAGCACCCTGCCGCCCGAGTATGAAATGACCAGCAGCAGCAATCCGTATCCGGTTTTGATCAATCCCTGCGACATCATCGACACCATCGATTTCGGCTTCTGGGTTCCCCCCACCCCGTCCCCGATCACCACCACGGTGCCCACCGCGACTCCGACGGAGGTGCCGGCGTCGCCCACGCCAGTGGGTCCCGTGGTGATCAATGAGATTTACTACGACGATCCATCGACCGATGATGCGAGTTATGTCGAATTGTTCGGTCCTCCCGGCGCTTCCCTGAACGGCTTCGCCATGGAGCCGATCAACCAGAGCTGCGCCGTTCAGTGCAGCGTGACGATGGAGGGCGAAGTCATTCCTGCCGACGGCTTCTTCGTCATCGGCATGACCGGTGTGACGAATGTGGACCTGGTCGCGGATTCCTGCTTGAGCAATCTGCAGAACGGACCATGCGACGGTGTGCTGCTCACCTATTTCGGCGTGACGGTGGATGCGCTGCAATTCGGCTCCGGATGCGATCCGCTGTGTGGTGAAGGTTTGCCCGTAGCCGAGCCCTCCGATATCCACAGCCTGTCCAGGATAAGCGACGGCGCCGACAGCAACGATAACAGC
>JAFGDC010000245.1 GCA_016932295.1 candidate division CSSED10-310 bacterium | reverse complement strand
TCAGCAGGACGATCAGGAAGACCTCGGGGTGGTTCGTTGCGATGGAGTTGGCGATGTTCTGGATCAGCATGGTCTTGCCGGTCCTGGGCGGGGACACGATCAGACCGCGCTGGCCTTTGCCGATTGGAGTCAACAGCGCCATTACCCGGGTGGAAATGTTGACCGCCCTGGTTTCCAGCTTAACGGCCTCGTCCGGATAAATAGGAGTCAGGTTGTCGAAATGCACCCGCTCCTTGATCCGCTCCGGCGGATCGAGGTTGATGGAATGCACTTTCAACAAGGCGAAGTAGCGCTCCCCCTCTTTCGGTGGTCGTATCTGACCCTCGACGGTATCACCGGATCGGAGATCGAATCGCCTGATCTGTGAAGGAGATACATATATATCGTCCGGACCGGGCAAATAGTTATACTCGGGTGACCGGAGGAATCCGAAGCCATCCGGCAACACTTCCAGCACACCCTGCGCATAGATGAGGCCGTCCTTTTCGGTTTGGGCACGGAATATCTGGTTGATCACGTCAGGCTTGCGCACCCCTGGCGGCACCGCCAGACCGAACTCCTGAGCGATCGCAACCAGCTCATTCATCGGCATTTCGTATAGATCAACGGTGTTCATTGAAAAATCTCCTTGTCGTTCGGTACTATTCATCACTTTCATTCCATTTTCCCGCATGAAACGACCGGCGCATGACACGCAATACCTGAAGCATTAATCATCCGTAGCCGGTAATTCCAACGTGCTATGTAGAACGACCTACTGACCATCCACAAAACCAACGACCAGTAACGCACTACAGTAAAATCGACAGGACGGAATTGCATCCCGGAGAATCCAACTCCGCAGGAGCCGGCGAGACAACCCGTAAGTCCGAGCTGTGATGCCTATATATGCGCTGACCGTCCTGTTGTCAAGATATAATATTTTGCTCCCAAGGTAAAGGACCCGTCACCGGAGAATCATGCGAATCCGCCCCCCTCCCGGGACGCCAGCCCCCGCCGGCAGCGGCGGCGCGGGAACCGCGGGAGCAATGCCTCAAGGGACAACCGGTGATCTCCTCAACCCCGCATCCCCATCCCGAAAAGGCATCGCCCCCTCACCCTCCCATCCACTCATCACCACCTATCATTGTATATTCATAGTTGACACCGGAAATATTTATCGCACGGGTGATCACGAATCATTTCAATGAGACCACAGGTGATGGGTGGATACGGAGCGAATGGGTAATAACCGGTCAGCGGCGGGTAAAAACATAACGAGCGCGGCACCCGCATTGCGCAGAAACCGCGCCCGAAAAGACTACAGGAGATCCAATGCCACCAGGCAGATCAGGCAAGAGAAATCAAGCAGTTGGGCTATTTCCACGAACTCGTTGGCGACGTGGAAGGCGGTATCATCACCGGGACCGAAACCAACCGCCTTGATGCCTCGCAGGTTAAGCGTTTTCGCAAAAGTGCCGCCGCCCAGGCCGTAGGGTATCGGTGTGAATCCCAGGTGCTCCCTGGTGTTCGCCTGGATGGAAGCAACCAGTTCATTGTCTGGATCGATCTTGTGCGGCAGGCTCGCGGCGGCGATCTCGAAGCTGAAATCCGGCGCGATGGGCGCCGCCAGTTCGCGTAGTTCTTCCACCACGCGTTGCGGCGTTTGGCCGGGCAGTATCCGGAAATCGTATACCGCCGTGCAGTCCGCCGGCACGATGTTGGCCGCGGCGCCGCCATGCACTTCGCCCAGGTTGACGGTCGGCTCCACCAGGACCGGATCCGGATCGAAACGCAGCCGGTGCGACTCCAGGGCGACGATGAAACGCGCCATCCGGTTGACGGCGTTGACCCCCAGATGAGGAGTAGAGCCGTGCGCCTGCACGCCCCTTGCTTTGACCTTGATGACCACACGGCCCTTTTCCGCTACGTCGATCTTGCGCATGTTTTCACCGATGTCGGGGATGATCGCATAGGTCGGATCGATCAGTTTCTCTTCCAACAGGTATCCTATGCCGTAATCTATCCCATCGGGATCAGTGGCTTCTTCGTCAGCCAGGCAGGCCACCTGCAGTTCTCCGTCGATGGCATCGTCACCCAGGGCGAGTTTCATCATTCGCGCAGCCAACATGGAACTCACCAGTGGTCCCTTGTTATCCAGCACGCCGCGCCCGTAGACCTTGCCGTCCCTCTCCGTCATCAGGAAGGGATCCGTGTCCCATCCGTCGCCGGCGGGCACGATATCCATATGGCACGCCATGAAAAGCTTCAAATCGGATCGCCCGCTGCCGACCCGGCCGATCAAATTGGACCGCCCCTTGGCGCGCTCATGGACTACAAACGGGATATCCCACCTCCCGAACTCGCGAGCCACTATCTCCGCGATCCTGTATTCCTCGCCGCGCATGGCCAGGTACGGATGATCAGCCAGTTTGTCGCTGGGTACGTTCACCGTCTTGTGCGCCACCATTTCACCGAGCAGCGCCAGAAGTTCCATCCGCATCTCGTCCTTGTGCGCCTGGTAATACTCCTTGATCCTCTCTTTCATGCCGTGTCTGTCCATCATGTCCTCCGTGGGTCGCGCCGCAATCCGCGGCGCCGGTTACGGTTGTAGAAGTGAGGCACGTTATCACCCGCCGAAATCTCCTTCAAGAGGAAACCACCAGGCACGGTGTCATGCTCCGCAGCGGATGATGCGCTTCCACCACAACCATCATCATCACCATCACCACCGCCACCCAGCCAGTACCTCTCGGCTTCTTTGAGTCATCCACCGAAACGATCGTCGTAACAGATTGACATGAACTGGGGGAAATCCTAGAGTAGGGACGTAATGCGACCGTTGAAACGCGACCACGGGCGGGTCCCGAAAGGCGCGTCATTTATCGATTCAAGGAGGAACAAGTGAAGAAATTGCTGTTGGGAGTATTGGTCTTGACCGTCGCCCTCACCGCCGCTCCATTGGTGAGCGCCGACACCTATCTCAAGTATGAGAGTCACACGGACGGCTTCTCCATGATGGGGCAGACCCAGCCACCCAAGGACGACTTTAACACCATGTGGCTGAGCAAGGAACACGCCCTCATCAATCAGGGCGGGGAAAGTTCCGTACTGGTGAACATCGGGGATAACAAGATGTACATCATCAATCACAAGGAAAAGAATTACGCCGAGATGGAGATGGGCGACCTGTCCAGCATGATCGGCGAAAAAGAGATGTCCGACAAGGAAAAAGAACAATTCAACCAGCTCATGGCCAGCATGATGCAGTTGAAGGCGACCGTCACCAAAACAGATCAGACCAAAAAGATCGAGAAATGGAACAGCACGCTTTACACGGTCACCACCAAGATGGCCATGGGTGCCACCGATTCCAACATCTGGGCTTCGAATGAAATCAAGGTGGATAGTGAGCTGTACCTCGCGCTCACCAACGCCATGTTGTCGAAACAACCCGGCTTCGAAGAATTCATGAAAGAGATGATGAAGATTGATGGTGTGCCGGTACTGAAGGAAAGCACAACGGAAGTGATGGGCACCAAGATCAAGAGCACCGAGAAACTGGTCGAGTTCAAGGACACCAATCCTCCGGCTGATACATACATGGTACCCAAGGATTACAAGAAGTCGAAATCCGTCATGAATCAATAGTCACAAACCATGCCTGAGGGGCGGCTCCTGCCGCCCCTCTTTTTTTTCAGACAGAGGCGTGGAACGTCACTCCACGCAACATGCCCATCGATCTGATTTGAATGGTGTATCGCACGGCGCGATCCTGGTTCACGTGGCGCTTCCGGGTGAAAAAGGTACGTTCCAGGTTTGATTGAAACTGGCGTGACCGCTTGCCCGGGAGTTCCATGAGCGCACCGGCACGCGACGGCGGAGCGTTTAAACAGGCATGTCGGAACAGGAGGTGATCCCGCTGCCGGTTTCCGGTCTGTCGACTCAAACCATTCCCCCGCACTACGTCGCGCTCATATTTCGAAAACATTGGCGAGGGGCCGGCAGTCTGGTAAGGTGTGAAATTGATCGGCGCCGCCGGGGCGACCGATTCGGTTTGCGACAGTTACTGAACGGGAAGGTGAATATGAGTAAAGCCAAGGTCGCGATTGTACGTACAACACCAGCCACGGTGCTGAGGGATTATCACAGACTCATGAATCTGGCTGATTACCAGGAGGCGCTCCCGAAGGATAAGGATACCGCGCTGAAAATCAACATCAGCTGGCATTTCTTCTACCCTGGCAGTTCCACCACACCCTGGCAGCTTGAAGGGGTTATCCGCGCCCTCAAGAAAGACGGTTACGATCCCAATCTCATCCATGGCTGCCACAACCGCACGGTGGTTATCGATGCACACCTGGGTGAACGGGAGAACAAGCAGGTGAACGTGACCGATGCGCACGGCCTGCGTAACGTCCACCTTTACGAAGGCGAGGACTGGATCAACGTCCGCGATGCGGTAGGCGACCTGGCCGACAAGTTCCTCGTCCTGAACGATGTCTATCCCAAAGGCTTCATGATTCCGAAGCGATTCATAGGCGAGAACATTATCCACCTGCCGACGGTAAAGACCCATATCTTCACCACCACCACCGGCGCCATGAAGAACGCCTTCGGAGGCCTGTTGAACGAACGCAGACACTGGACCCATCCGGTGATTCACGAGACCCTGGTGGACCTGTTGCGGATTCAGAAGCACATCCACAGCGGCCTGTTCGCGGTCATGGACGGCACCTTCGCTGGTGATGGTCCCGGCCCGCGCTGCATGATACCCTATGTGAAGAATGTCCTTCTGGCCTCGAAAGACCAGGTAGCCATTGATGCCGCGGCCGCCAAGCTCATGGGGTTCAACCCCCTGCGCGACATCAAATTCGTCAGGCTCGCCCATGAAGCAGGCCTGGGCATCGGCGATCCGAGGGAGATCGAGATGGTGGGCGATCTGGACGCCGCCAATGAGAACTGGAATTTCGTCGGACCCTTCAAAAAAATGACGTTCGCCAGCCGGATGCAGCACAGTATCTACTGGGGTCCGCTCAAGAAACCTCTCGAATGGACCCTGAAAACGGTCCTGGCTCCTTGGTCCTACATTGCCAGCGTGGTTTACCACGACTGGTTCTGGTATCCCACCCACCGTGACCGGATCCTGAAAATTTTCGCCAGCGACTGGGGACGATTGTTCCACAACTGGGACCAGGTGGCCCTGCCACCCGACGATCTCGACCTGACCGGCTGGACCGACGTGGGTGCCGAACCGGGCAAGTTGGATCAGAACACCTTGATGCTCTTCAAGAAAGCGGTCAAAATACTCGGCACCGCCGTCAAGGAAGCGCCGGAATTCGCCTCCCGCCGGCGACGCCGCGCCGGCCGTTAAACTGCATTTCCAGCTCCGGGACAGGGATTCAATC
>JAFGDC010000244.1 GCA_016932295.1 candidate division CSSED10-310 bacterium | reverse complement strand
TTGGCAGATCCGAAAATACTCCCATGCTTGATTTTCGGATGGATGATGATTATAGCGGGATGAATGAAATCGGTGCGCGGCCGCCACTCGCGACCGGTGACCGGATTCCGTGGCGGTACAGGAATTGATTGAAGGAGGTAATCGTGGGAACTGGAGTGCTGCTGAACAAACTGGAACGATCCGCATGGCTGACGTGGCTGCCGGCCGTGATCACACTCATGTTGCTGCTTTCGACATCGATCCCGGCGGTCCACGCCCGTGCCACCTGGTACGTGGCGGTCGACGGCGATGACGGCGCCGCCGGTACCATCGAGAACCCTTTCGCCACCATCCAGCACGCCGTGGATGTCGCTGAGGAGTATGACGCCGTCATGGTGGCCGCCGGTACCTATTCCTGCTACACCAATGGCGAGGAATATCCTCTGTGGATCGAAACCACCGGTCTGACCATCACCGGCGCCGGACCCAACGCTACCGTGCTCGATGCCAATTACCTCGCCGGCATCGTGGAAATCTGGACTGACGAGGTGACGATCAGCGAGATGTCACTGGTTCAGGGTGCCAATGAGAGCAGCGGCGGCGGAATCTGCATCAGCGGCTACGATATCGTGTTGCAGCGGTTGGGAGTGGAGCGGAACCGCTGCCGGAGCACCGGTGCCGGGATCTATGCCGAAGGCGGCCTGACCGTGATGGACTGCAACCTTTCCCACAACCTGAACGGGGACCAGGGCGGCGCCCTCGGGAGTGAGTATCTGCAGTTGCTTTTCCAGGGTAACACGGTGGTGGGCAACACCGCCGACGGCAGCGGCGGCGCCGGGATTTTTACCTGGCAGTGCGAGTTGGAAGTCACCCACAGCCTGTTCGCGGAAAACGAATCAAACTGCATCTATGTCCACGACTGGTCGGACGGTTCCGTGCGCAACTGCCTGTTCGTGAATAATGTCATGGCCGAGGAATGGGACGGCGGCAGCGGCATCCTGGTCCAGCAGGGCAGCACGTTGGAGATTATCAACAATACCTTTGTCGCCAATGCCGCCGCCGAGGGTTCGGGGGCAATGTTCGCCAACTGGCACGGCGGTGATTCATACCTGTACAACAACATCTTCGCGCAGCATCCCCAGGGCAGCGCCATAGGCTGCAACGGCGGCGCCTTCATAATCGATTACAATAATTTGTACGACAACCTGCCGGACGATTATGGCACCTGTGACTCCGGCGCCAATGACATCCACTCCGATCCATTGTTCGTGGACCAGGCGGGCGGCGATTATCACCTGCAGGCCGGTTCACCTTCCATCAATGCCGGTGATCCGGATCCCATGTACAACGACTTTGACGGCTCGCGCAACGACCTCGGCGCGTACGGCGGTCCAGACGGCAACCTGCCCGTCGGTTCAACGGTGTCGTTTTCGACCCTGCCCCAGTACGATACCGGCTACGAATTCGTGGATGTCGACGAACATTATGAGTTGTACCAGTACATGATGGGTTGCATGGATGTGGACGAGGACCATGTCGCCTATTTCGGTCGGGACGATTCCTGGGAGGAGCAGGTCTTCCTGTGGACCGAAGGCGCCACGGAGCCCCTGGCGCTCACCAGCGAGGGCATCTCGACCTACGAGGGGCTGGCGATGCGGGTCAGCGGCGGTTACGTCTGCTGGGGCAACTACAGCCGGACGCGGGAGGCTCCCGAACTGTACATCTATGATATCGCCGCCGGGCTGCCACCCGAGGTGATACCCGGTTCCAGCGGCGCGATACGGTCCGACATGGATGCCGGCAACGTGGTCTTTATCGCCATGGAGCAGGTGAGCATGGAGAACCACGTGTTTCACTGGACTCCGGGTATGACGGCGCCGGTCCGGTTGACCCCGCTCGATGCCGGCAATTCGGAGTCTGTGTACGTTCAAGGGGACGAGGTGGTCTGGGTGCACGAGGACGGCGTCAGCGGCAACCGGGAAGTGTTTTATTATAACCTGGATACCGGCGGACCGGTGACGCAGATCAGTGCCGCCGGCGGTGAGTATGTGGATTATCCGCGGATCGACAACGGACTCGTCGCCTGGGAGCAGGATGACTCACTCAACGGCACCAGACGGATCATGGCCTGGCGGGATGACGGCCAGGGCATCCGGACGCTCTCCCCGGAGACGAACTACGCCTATTACCCGAAGGTGTCGGACGGCAGGATCGTGTGGCTTGAGGAAGACAACGACGGTTTTTCCCGCTTGATGCTGTGGGATGGTGCCTCCCGATCCATCACCTCCATTCCGGGTACCAGGTTCGCCGGGGAGCAATTCGATTTCGATGGCGGCATCGTGACCTGGTTGACCGTGGGCATGCAGGTGGCGGCGATCGACCTGGAATCGCCCAGACCCTATACGGTGAGTTGTGACGAGACCCTCGCGCTGGCGTGGGACAATCAGGAAGTCCGCACCAAGGATGGGCGCGTGGCATGGTTTTCCTATCGTGAGACACCGGAGGAACAAGCCTGGGTGCTGATCACGGCGGTCTCCACGCCTCCCGGCCCGCCGCCTCCCGTGCCGGCCATGGGTGGTGTCTCGACCGGCATACTGCTGGCGGTTTTCGCCTTGGTCATGGGATTGAGCCGGTGCCGGCTGAAAGACTGACGGTCACCTGACGCATGCCTCGTTCACTGGTACTATGGCCGGTGAACGAGGCACAGGAGGTGAGACATTGTCGGTTACCGCGGCCATGAGGTTTTTACAACAGAAGAAGGTACCGTTTGAAGTTCGTGAGTACGATCACCGGATCAAGGGCGCGGAGTACGCCGCGGAAGCGCTGCAATGGCCCCTGCCGGCCATGGTGAAGACCCTCGTGCTGGCGCTGTCTGGCAACGGGTACGTGTTGTGCTGCATGCCCGGGGACAGGGAACTGTCGCTGAAGAACCTGGCC
>JAFGDC010000243.1 GCA_016932295.1 candidate division CSSED10-310 bacterium | reverse complement strand
TGCCGAAGTCGATCTTCGAAGGTTGTCCGGCGGTGGTCCCATGGTCGCCGAATCCGTACAGGGACGCCCGCTTCCGGTTGCTTATGATGGCATCGCCAAGTTGACCCGCGATCACCCCCTTGATGGCCGAGTCCGGTATGAAGGGCAGACCGTCGTACGCATCCTTCTGGGTCGGCGCATCCAGGAGCGAATCGCCGTGCATGGCGCCGCAGTTCATGGGGGTCAGCAACGTGATGCGCAGCAACAGTTTGTTTTTATCGATTTTCAGACTCATTGTACCACACTCCCGGAATGACCCGTCCGAAGCCGGCGGCGCCGTATCGTTGCCCGATACAGGCAAACCATTGTTCATCGATTGTTTCTTCCCTGGTCCGGCCGTCCGGCCACTCGTAGAAGAACACCGATCCGGCGGGCGCCAGGTTCAGGATCGGGCGGGGATGATTGCCGCCCATGTTCCAGCCGCTGCAACAGGCCGGCTTCCCGAGGGCCGCCGCCACCGGCGGTTGGCCGTACGGCTGATAATCCCGGCCGGTCACCACCGCCGGAGTAAGCAGATACAGCAGGAATCCGGCCGCGCCGGCCACCGCGCCGAGGATTTTTTTCTTCATGTCGTTCATGATGTTGGGATCAGGCTGGTAGGTCAGCATGATCCTCCTTCGGTCGCCGCCCAGGTAGCCGTGTGAGTCCGGCGGTCCCGGCGGATCGAGGGGCGCCAGCAGCCGCATCCAGGCGACGAAACCACAGGAGGAATAACGGCCATGGTCGCCTGTCACCCCGCCGTTGAACCTTCGGTAGGGTCGCGTGAAAAGCATGTGCTCCTCCGCCGTGTTCAGATCATTCAGCATCCGCAGACCCATGCGTGGTTCCGATAGATAGATATCGCAAAATGGTTTCAGATCGAGTTCGCTTATCTCTGGAGTGCCGCCCGTGAGGATGGCACCCAACAACGCATCAGAAATGAGCACTGATTTCTCATACTCCTCACCTGCGGACGGTTCGATGAGCCGGTACCTGCAGGGGCATGAAGATCGCACCGGATCATGCTCATCCATATGGGGAACGAGATACTCCCAATGCCTTGGGATTCTCCCGTCTCTCATCCGGTAATGCCTTGGCATCGGGAACCATGAGTTCCCATATTCGTCGCGCAGGGCATAACCCAGCAATTCCGCTGTTTCGCCCTCGCCATCGAAAATGTCTTTGCGGATCCTTCCCAGTTGCGGATGATTCCTGTCGACCGGCATTTTGCCGTCGAGCAGGTGTCCGCCGATGGCGCCGAAGATGGTGAGGGGCGAGGGGTCCTGGTCTTCCTGGAAGGCATCGGCGCCGGCCCTGGCCAGGCGATTGTCTCCGAACAACAGCGGATCGACAGGTTCGATAGTCACTTGATACTCATGGCGCGTGGGTCCGGTCATCACTCATCCTCCCCGGCCTGATCGTCAACCGACGCCAGGCATGTTTCGCGGACCAGGAATCCCACCAGGTGAAGCTGATTGAACAGGAGGGTCAGAGCATCTTTCCGGGGGGCTTCCCTGAACCATTCGTCACCTTGCAGCAACCCGCTCCAGATTTTCTCCTTGTGAGCGCCGGTCAGCTTCTTGTCACCGGTTTCGTGAAGCCGCCTGAAGGTCAGACGCTTCAGCTCGGTGCGCACGGCGGCCCTGAAACGCTGATTGCCCCATTCATTTCCGTCATCGTACCCGGTGAGGAAGGATTCGATATCGTATGCCCAGCCGGAGGACAGGCGGCAGTCGGGGACGCCGAAATCCTTTGGCGGGCCGGTGAGGACCAGTTCGACGGCGTTCCTGATGCGGGTCCAGTCATCCCATCCCGCCCGGCAGGTCCAGACATTGCCGCTGGTGGTCTGTACCGTAACGGCCAAGGCATTTTTAACCTTCTTTCCATTGCCGTCCATTCTCGCCTTGGCCTGCTCGATGGTGGCATGGGCTTCGCGGATGGCGCCGCTCATGGGGCGCTGCCGGTCGAAGAAGATCAGTCCCGAGGAGAGGGTGATGCGGCCTTTTCCTGATGCGCCGGATGGTTCGTTCATGACATCTTCGAATTTTCTGCGAATGTCGAAGGCGAGGTCGATGGCGGTCTCCAGCGGGCAGAGCAGCAGGCCCTCGTCACCGCCGATGTAGAACGGCGTGCCGTGATGGGTGATGACAAGGGGAGCGACTGCCGCACCGAATGTGTTCATTTTCTCCGACATCCCGACGGGATCGGCCGCCACCAGCTTTCCCATGGAGTCGCCATCGAACGTCATCACGGCGAGGTAGTTGGATGGCTCGGTTTTGATAGGGAGATTTTTAATGGCTTCGATGAGATTGCTGCGAGCCTTTACGATTTCACCCAACTGTGTCTTCAGCATGACCGCATCATCGCCTTCGATCTTTGGTTTTCCTTTCCGCCAGTTATCTATTGTCCGATCATACAACCATAGATGAAGATCATCTTTCGTGAGTTGGCAGGACTTGGCTTTCTCAAGATAATCAGAGTATTTAAATTCGACGTGTTCTTTGACCTGCGCCACCCAGTGTGCCGCGGCGATGTCATTGGTGGATGGAAAATCATCGACACCCTTGGCATACCCGGCGAATCGTTTTACCAGGCATGTGGTACAAAGCCTTTCACTGGTCTGAATCCGGCGGCCGCGCTGGACGTGATACTCGTTGTCGATGACTTCCCAGAAGTCGCGCCACTGATGCCAGTCGGCGCCGCCGGCGGCATCGCGCCTGGCGCATTGCAGGCATTTCCCCACCGTCCGCTCCGGCGGGGAAGGTTCCAGCGGCCTGGTGCGCTTGACTGCATCGTAGATTCCGTTCAATTTCGGGAATGCTTCGTCAACAGAGGCATCCGATTCGAACGCGACCCACACCAGCCGGATGGGGCAGAGGGAATGGGGCGACGCGATTTCGCCTTTGAGTTTCGAATTTTTCAGGAGATGGTCTTCTTTCGCCAATTCGATCAGTTCGTTCCATTTTTCCCGGAGGAAGTCCTTTTCGAGATACTTCAGCCTCGTTACGACATCGTCGAGTTCGTATCCTGCCACCGATCCGCTGGCGCGATTGGGGATGCCGTACATATCCGGTTCCTTCAGCCAGGCCACGAACGTAGTCTCTCGAACGCTGACACCCTCCATGAGTTCGGTGTCATCATGCTGATGTGGTACCAGGACCTTCGCCCCCAGTTCGGAGATCAGTTCCTGCAGGATCCGGGCATGCAGCCAGGAGAGGAATTTCGATCCCACCATCAGGTCGCGGGATCTGGTCGCCTCGGAGATCCACTCCTGAACGGGGATCAAACCTGTTGAAAAATAAACAGTATTCATATTTCCACCATGGTTGATTGTCGTTAACCAGGTTCAAGTTTGTTCCAAGTATACCCGGCAACGAAAGAGGTGACAAGAATTTTTACCAATACTGTGACACGCAGCGCTGATTCGCGTTCAGACCAGGAGCAACCGTGGGTTACATTCAGCCGCAACGGTTGATGCTGTCGTCACGGGCACGAACCGAGAATCATCCCACCCATGGATCGTCGTACCTCTTTCCACTGCCGCGGATTCACTCATGAAATACGTGAACCTTGACGGTGATTGTCGGCGGCGGCGTACCCCCGCACCATCGACCGCCCCCGGTCAACGCCGCCGGGCCGCGATCTGCAGGTGGGACGAACGCCCCAGCGCCGACGGCTGCCGGCCCAGCTTCAATTCCAACCGCACCAGCTTCCTCCGCAGCTCGGGGTCTCGCACCATCGCCGCGTTCCGGTCCCGCACCAGGCATCCCTTCGCCACCACCTCCAGCACCTCGAACCCGTTCCCTTCGAACAACGTCACCAACTCATCCGGCCAGAACATGTGGACCGGAAACCGCTCCTCCTCCCGCTTGGTGAACCAATTGGTCTGACCATTGCGCAGGAAGCGATCCAGATCATCGAAAATACCGGCCTCCACATAGTGGTCCACGCCGGCCCATCTGTTGTCCACACTGCACACCGCCGTTCCGCCCGGCAGCAGCACCCGGCGCATCGCGCGTACCGCGGCGCGGGCATCACTCACCAGCGACAACGGATCACCTTGCGCCACCACCATCCCCACCGCGCCGTCGGTGATGCCGCCCAGGTCCGCCAGGTCGCTTCGGTCGATGGTTACCCGCTCCGCCACGCCCAATTCTTCCGCCTTGGCCGCCGCCCGTTCCAGCATGCCGGTGGAATTGTCGCTCAGGATCACCCGGTAGCCGCTCTTCGCCAGTTTCAAACCCCACTTGCCCGTGCCGCAGCCGGCATCCAGGATCACCGTGCCGAGATTTTTGGGCAGGAAACGCCGCAGGTGCGTCCAGGTGATCTCGTCGTAGAATTGCCAGTACGGGTCACCCTCGTACATGGCGTCATACCCGCCCGCCACCCGGTCGTGATACTGCCGTGAAGCCGTGCGCCGATGTTTCATGCCCACCTCCGGAAAACAGGCTAACGCAATGGCGAAGGTGACTCAAGGTGAATTGGAGGCGAGTCGATGGGTTCGCAGTCAGCGGGAGCGCGTGGCGCCGGCAGAGGCACCGCGTGGCGCCGGCAGAGGGAGCGCGTGGCGCCGGCCGCGCCCTGGTTTGGCGGCGCGCCGCGCCGCCTCTTGTTGTTGGTGCAACGATCATGACTCCTGCCACCCAGCGCGTGGTGAGAGGAGGGTCATGCCGCTATGGGGGTTCGATAAGAGAGGAGCCGGCGGCTCCTGCACCAAGGCACGGCGGCGCCGTGCGCTCCGTGGGGACGCCGTGCGCTTCGGTAGCCGGACTTGCGCACGCCAACCGTTGATTGCTACAGTCTGACCCGAAACTCAAGGAGGTCGCCATGGAAAAGAATGTCATCCTTATCCTCGTCAGCAGTCGCGCCGACGCCGCCCCCAAAGTGCAGAAAATCCTCACCGCGTGGGGCTGCCTCATCAAAACCCGCCTGGGCCTGCACGACGGCATCCTCGATCAATGCAGCGAAAACGGACTCATCTTCC
>JAFGDC010000242.1 GCA_016932295.1 candidate division CSSED10-310 bacterium | reverse complement strand
GTAAAGCCGCCAATGAAGGCACACCAACGCACTGCTCGTCAGACAAACGCACCTCACCACCAAACCACCTCAGGCGTATATCGAAACGAAAGTTCACGCCGCACCGCGTTGACGGACCTGTCGTCATATCGTACTATCGAGTTTCATCTCACGGAGGATGTATGGGGTTCGGCGACCTCTTCGAGAAGCGACTCATCATGGTCACGGGCAAGGGTGGCGTCGGCAAGTCCACCATCGCCGCCGCCATTGCACTCGAAGCCGCGCAGCGCGGGTTACACACGGTTCTGTTGAGCATCGAAACCGGTGATACCCTGCGGCGGATGGTGACCAGCGAAGGACGGTTGGAACTGCCTGAGACGCTTTTCCTGCAGGATCTCCAACGTCAGGATGTGCTTGACGACTTCGTCAGGAAACTGGTCAAAGTAAAAACGCTGTCCGCCACCATACTCAACTCTCCACTGTACCGGACCCTCACCGCCGTCGCTCCCGGGTTCCGGGAACTGTTGATACTCAATCACCTGTTTGAACTTGAACGAAAAGGATCAGCGCTCAAGAGACGGCGACGCACCTACGATCTCATCGTGCTGGATGCACCCGCAACCGGGCATGGCGCCAGCTATCTCGAAGTGCCGCTGGCGGTCCTCAAGTCCATAAAAGTCGGCCCACTCAAGGCTCGCGCACAACGCATCCGGGATCTCCTGCAGGATTCACAGCGGTGCGGCATTCTGCTGGTGACACTGGCAGAGGAAATGCCGGTTTCCGAGGCGATCGAGTTTCATGAGCGAGCTGTGGAAAAACTCCGGTACCCCATCCTCGGGATACTGGTGAATGCCATCTATCCCAATGTCCTGCGCGCCACCGGCGAGTTGGAAAACCTGTTGACCATGTTCGATGATCAGCGATTCAGGCGATTCATGCGTGGCAATTATCCGGACTCTTTTTTAAAGGAGCTGGAAGAGCAGATACGGTTCTGTTGCGCCAGGCACCACCTGAACCAGGTCTATCGAGCCAAGCTCACCCGCTGCTTCAGTGAGGAAGTCATAGAGATCCCCTTTTTTGCCGCGTTGAATGGGACCGAGTCAGTCTGTGACCAGGTAAGGGAGACTCTTTTCACCTCACGCGATGAGACCGCACGCAGCATGACTGCCATGGCGGAGCGCCTGTAATGAGCACCACGGGCGACCGCCTCTTCGATCGCAAGGTGGTAGTTATGTGCGGCAGCGGCGGTGTGGGCAAAACCACGGTCGCGGCTGCGTTCGCTCTGCAGGCGGCACGCCGGGGCAAACGGGTGCTGGTGGTTACCATCGATCCAGCCCGCCGCCTCGGTACCGCTCTCGGCGGACTCCATCTCACCTACGCGGAGAGCCAGGTACACGATGCACCCATCGGCAGTGGCGGTGGCACGCTGCATGCCATGATGATGGATACGAAGACCGCATCGGATGAACTCCTTACCAAGTTCGCCCCCAACGAGCGCGTACTCTCCAGCATCCTGAACAATAAAATCTACAAGACCCTCTCGGAATCGTTGGCCGGCACTCAGGAGTATGTCGCACTGGGGAAACTCTATGAAATCATGCGCTCGGAACGCTATGACATGGTGGTGGTTGACACCGCGCCATCGCGTTACGCCCTCGATTTCTTCGAAGCCCCTGCCCGCCTCATGGATCTGCTGGACAACTCGATTCTTGAAGGATTGCTGTCTCCCATCCGCCGAATCCAGTCCTCCGGATTCGACTTTCTCAAAGCGAGTTCCACCTATATCGCGGAAACCCTCGAGCGCGCCCTTGGCATTAACCTGGTGAATGACGTGGTGAGTTTTGTCATGAGTATCGAAGGGATGCTGGGAGGCTTTCGCGAACGGGCCATGCGCATGCATTCGATGCTGCGGGATCAGGAACTCAGCGCCCTTGGCCTGGTTCTCACCGCGTCACCGCTGGCGGTTCATGAAGCGAACCGGATGATTGAACGACTCGCGCGTTTGCAGATGCCGGTAGCGTTCGCGGTGATCAACAGGGTGCATCCCCATTTCTTTTCAGGTCAAGAAAAGGAGTTGGATCATTTCATCCACGACCGGTATGTCAGTGACATGATCGAAGCGACTCTTACATCCTCGCATTGTTACAATCCGGCAGCCATGATCGACGTCATGAAGACCGGTGTGAAAAACTCTCAATTGTTGGGCTACTCGCAACTGCACACCATCGAGTTGTTCAGGCGGGGAGTAGGCGTCGGCATGATGGTCATGGAGATTCCTTTCTTCGAAACGGATATCAGGGATCCGGAAGGTCTGTTGCGGATGGGAAACGCTTTCACACAGTTGGAGCAGGACAGGACATGAAGCATTTCGTAGGTATTGCCGGCAGCGGCATGAGGAATCTCGCCATGATCGCCAGGGCAAGGGGAGAAGTGGTGAGTGGCTCGGACCGGAGCTTCGATCAGGGAAACCTGACAGGCGTCAGGGATCGCCTTGCCGCCGCGGGAGTGGCCATCCATCGCCAGGACGGCAGCGGAGTAACCAACGAAGTGACGGAATTAGTGGTGTCCACCGCGGTGGAGGCGGCCATCCCTGACATGGTGCGGGCGCGGCGCTTGAACATTCCCATCACGCACCGCGCCGACTACATGGCACAACTGGTCAACGCCGGCCGCGGCATTGCGGTGGCCGGGACGAGCGGCAAGACCACCATCACCGGAATGATCGTACATATCTTGCATCACTGCGCATGGTCTCCCTCCTTCCTGCTGGGTGGAGAACTCTTGACGGAAGACGGCGCCGAGTCTCCAGGTCATGGCTTGGGCCGGAGTGATTGGTGGTGCTATGAAACCGACGAGAGTGATGGCAGCATTGCCAAATTCACACCGGAAGCCGGCGTCCTCTCCAATATCAGCAAGGATCACCACGATATGAGTCATCTGCAGGAATTGTTCGCCGGGTTCCTGCACGCCTGCGCATCGTTCATCGTCATCCCTGCGCCCTGCCCGCTCCCAACCGATCTCCTGCCCCGGCGGCGCACCATCACGTTCTCGATCTCGGTGGATGCCGACTGCACCGCCCGTGACATCATCCCGCTCGAATGGGGCAGCCGATTCACCATCGACGGGGTATCGTTCCAATTGCGCGTGCCGGGAAAGCACAATGTGGCCAATGCCCTCGCAGCCACAGCGGTCACTCGTGAACTCGGCATCGATCTCCGGCTCATCAGTGCCGCCCTGCATGAATTTCACGGCATCAAGCGCCGAATGAACCGCGTGGGTGTTCACAACGGCATAACCGTAATCGATGATTTTGCCCATAATCCCGACAAGATGACTGCTTCCATTCACGCCGCCCGACACCTGGGCGACAGGATACTGGCGGTGTTTCAGCCCCATGGTTTCGGACCCCTTCGCTTCATGCGGCGGGAATTGGGGGAGACGATCGCAGCGTGTCTCGAGGACGAAGACGAGTTTCTCCTGCTGCCGGTGTTCTATGCCGGCGGCACGGTGACTCGGGATATCGGGTCAGAGGATCTGGCGGCGGACATCCGCGCCATGGGAAGACGCAGCAGCAGCTTCTCGGACCGCGACCGATTACGGGCGTATCTCAAGTCAGTGACGCGGCCCGGCGATACCATCCTGATCATGGGCGCTAGGGATGATACTCTCTCGATGTTCGCGCGCGGAATACTGAATGACTGCATTGAACAGCCCGAGTCATGATCAATCCACCAGGACCCGCGGCAAGACGGAACTGATCCTGCTCACGATTTCATAGTTGATGCTGTGGGCGAGCCCTGCGAGGAAATCCGCCGAGACCTCCTCTTCCCCATCGCGGCCGAGCAGCACTACCTCGTCTTCGACCTTTACGTCCGGTATATCCGAAATGTCCGCCATGCAGATATTCATGCAGATACGGCCTCGTATCGGCGCACGTTTCCCATGGATCAGCACATGCGCGGCATTGGAGAACGCCCGGGAATAGCCCTCGAAATAGCCGATGGGGAGCACGGCAAGGACGGTGTCACGCGTGGTCCGATACGAGCATCCATACCCGATATAAGAACCCCGCGGCACGTTCTTGATTTGCGCGATCCTGGTCTTCCAGCGCAGAACGGGGATCAGTTCGAGAGGCTCCCTGAATTTCATCAGGGCCGAGAGATATGTTTCCTTTGATGACCACAACCCGTACAAACCGATACCGACCCTGACCAGGTCGAAGTAGGTGCGCGGAAAGAGAACCGCGGCGGCAGTACAGGCAGCGTGGCAACGCAACCCGTTGAACCCACGTGCTTCAATCTCCCGCTTCACGCCTTCGAATATGGCGATCTGCTGTTCGGCATAGGTATGCACGGTGGTGTCCTCGATATTGGCGAAATGCGTGGAGATGCCGCGCAACTGAAGGCTGGGAGAGTCTTCGATCAGATCCAGGAAATCCTTGAGTTGACCGGTGAAAATGCCCTGCCTGTTGGTTCCGGTCTCGATCTTCAAATGGACCGGTCCGATCCGTCCCATCCCGGCGGCGAGATCCCGCAGTCGAATCAGTGATTCAATATTGTACAGCACTGGTTCGGCGCCATAATGGAGAACCGCGGGCAGATCCGCCAGCCCGACGTACCCCAGGATGAGGATGGGGGCTTCTATTCCCTGCCGGCGCAATTGGATCACTTCGTCAATCGAATTGACCGCCAATCCGTCCGCCCCCGCCGCCAAGACCTGGGATGCAACCAGTATCATGCCGTGTCCATACGCATTTGATTTGACGACTGCATACAGTTGCACCCTGGCGCCGATCAGGGATTTGAATTGTGTCACATTGTGCCTGAGCGCAGAAGCGCTTATTTCCAGCCAGGAAAGCGAATGTTCAAAGGTGTCTGTTGAACCGGTTGTCAATGCCATGATTCCTCCATCTCTTCCTGATCGACCGGACCGTCGAGGACAAACGCCAGAGGACGGCGGGCCAGTTGCCATCCAATAGTTTCCGAAGCCGCCGCAGTGGAACCCGCCGACGGCGCTGCACGGCTCGACGCATGTCGAAAACCCGCGGCAACGCTTTGCAGGCGTCGATGTAAGCTCGACACACAACCGGCAGGCGCCCCTTGATGCTATGGCGCAGCAGGACACCCGCTGCATGGAGAAGAATGTGCGGCGCATAGAGGACAAGCAACGGCGCAGGAAGGTTCTTCACCAACAGCATGGTAAGATTGCGATAGCAGAGATAGATACTGAGATCGCTCTCTCGTCCGGCGGTCGCGCGCATCTTGTGCAGGACTCGGGCTTGGGGCGCATAACGGCATGAATAACCGGCCAGTTGCAGGCGAAAAGCGAGATCGACATCCTCCTCGAAGGCAAAAAAGCTCTCATCGAACAGACCCGCATCCTGCAGCGCATCGAGACGGTACAGCGCAGCCCCTGCACACGCGCCGAAGACCTCGCGCGCAGTGTCGTGGTAGTCGCTTTCCTCCTCCATCCAACCGTGTTTATATGCAAAACCGGCTATGGTGAAGCCATCCCCGGCGGTATCGATATGACCGGCTGGCTCCATGAGGACCATCTTGCTGGCGCAGGAGCCGGGACGCGGCTCACATTCCATCGCCGCCATCAGTTCAGCCAGCCATGATCGGTCGGGGATTGTATCGTTGTTTAAAAGCGCGATGTACGGGGTCCCGGACGCCTCTATGCCACGGTTCACGGCGCCGGCGAATCCATGATTTCGATCCAGTGCGATGACGCGGACCCTTGGATAACTCAGCAATAACCCGAGTGTGCCGTCGGTCGACCCATTGTCAACGACGATGACCTCGTGCGCGGTGAACTCCTGTTGCTGCAACGCATCAAGGCAGCCGGAGAGATGATGGGCGCCATTGTAAGTTGGGATGACAACCGTGACCACTGGCTGGCCGTCCCCGGCCAGGACTGCACTGGCGGAATCGAGTTCTGCCGGCGTCAAGCCTTCCTCCGCCCCACCAGCAGGATGGGCAGGGTTTTTATGAGAATGGATAAATCCAGGATGAATGAATAGTTCTTGATATAGTAGAAATCATATTCTAGATCCTCGTGCAATGGACGGTCACTGCGGCCGTATATCTGCCAGAGACCCGTTATACCTGGTTTGACCGACAGGCGGCGGCGTTGCCACTCTTCATATCCCTTCACTATCTCCTGGAGTTCCGGGCGAGGTCCCACCAGGCTCATTTCGCCACGCAGCACGTTGAGCAACTGTGGCACTTCGTCCAGGTGCTTATGTTCCAGAAACCGACTGAGTCGACCGGCGAAGCCGGCCGCCGCTGGGTCGCAGTCAAGCCGGTACATGCCAAACAGCCGGCCGTTCATTCCCATCATGGTTTGAACACGCAGCCAGCGCCGCCCATACATGCGAAGAAGGCCCGCGGCCAGGAGGGCGAGAGGCGTCGCGAGGATGGCCAGCACCAGCCCCAGCACCATGTCCAGCAGCGCCTTCAAACCCCGGCGCACCCAACTGTTGCCCTCCTCCCGCAGATCCACCACCGGCAACTGCACCACCTCGTCCATATTGGCACCTCTTACGAGGATATTGAAGACATCGGAAACAACCTTGAAACGTACGCCGGTATGATCACACCTGGCGATGAGATCCAGGGTCGCCTGGTGGGAAAGGGTCGGATTGGCGATCAGAACTTCATCGACATTCTCACGAGTGATGATTTCCACCAGTTGGCCGAGGTCTCCAAGATATGGAATGGTACGGCCTACTTCGGCACGGGGCGGTGTATCATCCACCAGCCCGATGAAGCGATAGCCAGACATTCCCACGGATGATAACCGATTGATGACCATCGTGGCGGTGTCACCGGTTCCCACCACCAACGCCTTGATGGTGTTGTAGCCCTTGTCCAGCATGGGACGTTGAACGCGGCGGACGATGGAGCGCGTGGCAATTGCCAGGGTGCTGGAAATCAACCAGAAGAGGACCACCATCGGTCTGGAAAAATCCCACTTGATGAAGAAGCTGCAGGCGATGATGACAAGCGCTACCTGGGATGCGCACTGCAGCACCTTCACATACTCGCTCAGCGGAGTGCGGACCCACCCCGGGTTGTACAGGTTTCTGGTCTGAAATACCGCGAACCAGATCAGCAGGATGAAGGGCGCGAGCGCCAGGTAGATGCGTAAAGGGTGGTCGAAACGGGGCAGCAGGGGTGCGAGTATCATGATCCGGATATAATAGGCGATGACCAATCCGCCGATGCATGATACCAGATCGGCCAAAAAGAGCAGAAGGGGGATGAGGATGTCACCCCGCTTTTTTGAAAGGATGCCGGCCGCGACACCGAAGGCGAAGACCAGGGACCGGGCAAACAACAACATGGGGGAAACCAGCGCCACCAATGGATCGCGACGAGCGGCGAAAAGGGTGAACGGGACGGTGCACAGGAAAAACAGTCCCGCCGCTACCGCCGCCGCGGTAAGAAATCCTGAGCGCCAGATACCAAGGAACAGAAAAACCAGCACCAGACCGGATAGCAGGATTTCCAGCTTGAGGCTCTGCGGTGTGTAGGAATCGGATACCATCTTCCCGGGGAATCGTTGATAGACCTTCATGCGCCAGTAGCCACGCAACAGCTTGGTGCGCAAGTAGTCCCGAACCCCTTCCGGATGCTTGTGATAGACGAAAGCCCGGTCGGTGAACACCATCCGGTGACCGGCCTTGGCGATCTTGTAGGATAGATCGACATCCTCGTTGTTGGCTACGGGAAACGACGGATCAAAGCCCCCCACCGACGTGAAGACATCACGCCGGAATGCGGCGGCGTGGGAATCGACGAAATCGATGCTGTCGGCTTTCGCCAGCCGCCGGTAGCGATCCTCGAATTCCACCTGGGCGAAACGCGCCGCGATGGACCGTTGCCTGGTCCGGTACACACCCTTGACACCAGTCACCGAATCATCCCTCAGAAACGGCTGAAGCATCAACTCCACCCATCGCGGATCAGCCTCGCAATCCGCATCTGTAAACAGCACGATGTCGCCCTTTGCCACCGCCACGCCCTGATTACGCGCCATCGCAGGCCCCTGGTGTTCCAGCCTCACCACTCGAGCCCCCAGCTTTTCCGCCTGAGCGGCAGTAGCGTCGGTGGAGCCGTCATCGACGATGATCACCTCGTATGATCCGGCATCACAGGTCTGATTGAGCAGGGCCGTCACACACGCGCTGATGGTTGATTCGGCATTGTAAGCCGGAATGATCACTGAAACGAACGGCATCTCCATCTCTATCCAACATTCCTTTCCAGGAGTTCAATGCAGGAACGCAGCACATCTGCGGTGTCGATGGAAGCGATGCAACGAGGTTCCGCGCAGCCGGGAAACTGGCTGTTGCTATAGCACGGACTGCAGTCCAGGCCGGCAGTCACGGCACGCACGTGTGCCGCTTCGCCCGGCAAGAGCGCTTTCGGATTGGTGGGACCGAAGACGGCCACTGTCGGCGTCCCCGTCGCCACCCCCATATGCATGGGTGCGGAATCATTGGTGACCAGCAGGCGCGCGCGCGCGATCACGGCTGCCATCTCCACCAGATCGAGACCCACCACACATTGTACCTCCGCCCGGTTCGCTCGTTCCCGCACGGCCTCCAGAATCGCCTCAT
>JAFGDC010000241.1 GCA_016932295.1 candidate division CSSED10-310 bacterium | reverse complement strand
GGGTTCCACCACGAGATACATGTCAACCGACCGCGTTGGGATCTGATGTGGGAGTTGGATGCGGACGCCGTGCGCACGGTGGTGGATGCAATCTGGCAATGGCACGTGGTGGACAAGGAGCTTGGTGACCATAACCGGCACGGAGACGGCAAGCCAGGCTGTGATTTTGCCATGAGCGCAGGGGAATTCATGTATGCGCTGGGCATGGCGGCGGTCCTGACCGGCGACCGGGGCTACCTGGACAAGGCCCGGCTCCTCGCTGATCACCACTGGCGCAGCCGCGATCCGGCCACCGGTCTTATTCCGAATCAGCCCAATGCCAGGGGCAGGCGTTTCGACGGTGACCAGTTCGATACGTCGATCACTGGCATTTTCTGCTACTTCCTATTAAAAACCTACGAACGAACCGGCGAAACCATCTTCAAGGACCAGGCGCTCTCGTATCTGCGAGCCTATGCGCGGTATGGGTTCGATGCAGGCCACCGCAAGTTCCACGCGGCGCTGAAGCTGGACGGCACGCCGGTGGCGGCGGACGATCCCGCTGTGCTGCGGGCGCATACCCGTGGCGGCGATGCAGCCCAGCAACCCTGTGGTCACCTCGATCTATGGGAGCCGTATCAGTTGGGCTATCAATTTCCGGTGTACACCGCGCAGGTCTATGCCTATGCCTGCCAGCTCAGTCGCGATCCCGTCATGCTTGAAGCGGCCCGAGAGTGGGCGGAGTGGATCGCGACCGTGCCACCGGCTGCCGGCTGCAACGAACGAAGCTGGTATCGCGAGTACGTGGTTCGCTTTTCCCATCACGGAACCTTCGCCGGTCTCTATGGAAGAAGCATCTCGTTCTTCATACACATGTATGCACTGACCGCAGAGCGGGAGTATCTCGAGACTGCTCGAACGTTCGCGCGCGAAGCGATTGCCAAGCTGTATTACCACGGACTGCTGCGCGGCCATCCCGCCAAACCCTACTATGCCTCCGTTGACGGCGTAGGTTTCTTGCTGTACGCCCTGCTCCAGTTGGACCGGATCACCACCGGGTCCGCGCCGGAACCGAACGGCATCCCGCTGCGCGGTCCGCAACCGGGCATCATGGCTTTCGACAACTGGTAGCGGAGGGAGTCACATGCTGCGGCTGAGGGAGATACGACTACCGCTGGACCATGACGAGGAGGCGCTGCGCCGCGCCGTGCTTCGCCGGCTCGACATCGATGCCGCCCAGCTTCGCTCGATCGCCGTGCACAAACGTGGCTACGATGCACGCAACCGCCGCGCCATCGTGTTCAGCTACACCATCGATGTCGCCACCGCCCTCGATGACGTCTTGCTGGACCGCTTCCACGCCGACCCGCACCTGACCGTCACGCCGGACATGACCTACCGGCACGTGGCCAAGGCGCCGTCGGATATCGCCTCCCGGCCGATAGTAGCGGGCAGCGGACCCTGTGGTCTCTTCGCCGCCCTCATCCTGGCCCAGATGGGTTTCAAGCCGCTCATCCTGGAACGGGGCAAACCGGTCCGTCAGCGCGCCAGGGATACCTTCCGCTTCTGGCGTGGCGGACCCTTACGGCCGGACTCCAATGTCCAGTTCGGCGAAGGCGGCGCCGGAACCTTCTCCGACGGCAAGCTCCACACCGGGATCCGCGATCCGGACAACCTGGTGCATAACGTCCTGCGGGAGTTTGTGCAGGCCGGCGCACCCGCTGAAATACTCTTCCTGAGCAAACCGCACATCGGCACGTACGGCCTGGTCAGGGTGGTGGAGAACATGCGGCTTGGTATCGAGTCGCTCGGTGGCGAGTTTCGTTTCTCGACCCGGCTGGACGATCTCGACATAGCGGACGGAAGGTTGCGCGCCGTCCGTCTCGACAATGGTGAAAAGATCGCCTGTGAGCGACTCATACTTGCCGTCGGCCATTCCGCCCGTGACACGTTCCGGATGCTGCACGGCCGCGGCGTGCCATTGACCGCCAAACCCTTCTCCATCGGAGTCCGCATAGAACATCCCCAGTCCCTCATCGACGAGCGGCGGCTCGGATCGTTCGCCGGTCACCGGGCGCTGGGGGCGGCTGACTACAAACTGGTGCATCACTGCCGCGGCGGCCGCTCCGTCTACAGTTTCTGCATGTGCCCCGGCGGGGAGGTTGTGGCCGCCGCATCCGAGGAGGGTGGAGTGGTCACCAACGGGATGAGCCAGTATGAGCGCGGCGAACCGAATGCCAATGCCGGACTGGTGGTGGGGATCACGCCCGCCGACTATCCGGACGGCCCACTGGCGGGTATCCGCCTGCAGTGCGCGCTCGAGCAAGCCGCCTTCAAACTCGGCGGCTCGTCCTACCACGCCCCGGTCCAGTTGCTGGGGGACTTTCTCGCCGGAAAGGCCTCCCATGGCGCCGGGTCGGTTACACCGTCCTACCGGCCCGGGGTCACCTTCACCGATCTCACCACGCTGCTGCCCTGTTTCATCATCACCGCCCTTCGCGAAGCATTGCCGGCATTCGACCGGAGCATCCGCGGCTTCGCCATGGCGGATGCGGTGCTTACCGCCGTGGAAACCCGCACCTCGTCACCGGTGAGAATACTTCGCGACAACCGATTTGAGAGCGAGATCAAGGGGCTCTATCCCGCCGGAGAAGGCGCAGGGTACGCAGGTGGAATCATCTCGTCCGCCGTGGATGGGATAAAGGCGGCCGAGGCGGTAGCACTATCGTATGTAAAAACAGAGTGAACGAAACTCAACAAGCTGAATCGTAACCCGGGGATCGGGATTGATCGTCCCGGCACACCGACCGCTCGAAGGAGCTATTCGGGGACTGTTTGGGGGAACCGCGCAACGCAGCCGATGGTGATTTCCCAGACGGACCGGGCCATCCCCTCCTGCTGAATCTTTTACTTTGCAAGTGCTGCAATATATGAATACTTGCTATAGGATATCCACTGATCTCATACCTGGAGGCAACCATGAACTCACCGGCCGCAAATCGGACGGATGGCGGTTTTTTCAGCATATCTTTTCCCCTTGTTTTTCTCGTGCTGCTCGCCGCCCTCCTGATACCAATGACAACGATACGCTGCCAGCGGGGAGCCGGAGAGGAGTATTTCATCAACGATCACATCAACGAGGGTGAAGGCTACGGATTCATCATCGGCGAGAGCATGACGGAAACGTTCGAACGAATTCGCGCATTCGCCGGCGATCGCGGTGAATTCAAGCAAATCGAGCCGAGTTATTCTCCGGAGGAACTGGTGCGGCTGTTCGGGCGCAATCCCAAAGAGGAGCAGCCGCTGGAGTTGACCGATTCCGCCTTGTGCGAATTCACGGTATTCGTGCTTCATCATATCGTGAAGGATGACTCGATCTATGCAGACGCCCCCCATGTCAATCTCACCTTCAACGGTGACGGGCGGCTCGAAAAAAGCGTCCGCTATCCGCCCCGCAACGCGCGGCTCAACACGCGTTCCGGCGGGGAAAAACTGAGCGGATGGCCGGAGGCGGCCGCCAGGCGGCTGGAGATCGGCATGGACTGCGAGGAAGCGGCGGCGACCCTCGCGGCGGTCGGTGCCAGCGAAAGATACCGGCAGACAACCATCAAGGCTTTTCATGAGAAACCGTTGGCACGACTCGACGCCGCGGGATATGAACGAATCTCGCGCAGCGACTCCTGGGTCATCCGCCTGTTCCCCGATTCATTTAGCACCAATTACATTCAGTTACGGTTCGATGACGGGCGACTGGCTGAAATCAGTCGGTTACAATTGGCCGGCGACTGACGGGGCGACAGGCAGGCATAAAACCCGCCCGTATGTCGCCGGTGAATCCCGCCCGGCGATGAGAAGCCAGGGCATATAAGGCAGGCGTCACCCGATGCGGAGAGAGTGCTCAAGGCAGCAATCGCGATTTTCCCAGCCACCCGCCGTACTGCCGTTTCACCAGTTCATGAATGAGCCGTTTGGCGGCGGCATGGGAAATCCTGCCCGTGAAGAGGTCGCGCATGATGCGATCGATCTTGCGCTGGCGGCGCCTGGAATCGCCGTATTCGAGGAGTTGCTCCACGAGGGATTGCAATGGCAGCCAGCGCCGTTTGCCGCCGCCCATGCTCAGCGCACGGCGTTTGCTGGAATGGATAGCCTTCAGCCGCGGCAACGCTCTGTCCACCGCCGCCCGCATTTCAGGCACCCGGTTGCGCTGGTCCCGGTGGGCATCCTCCAGAGCCGCAATGGCCAGGGGTACATCCAGAATGCCGTAGTCTTCGTGTCGCGCCAGGGCGGCCACCGCCTCCATCCGCACCTGTGGATCATTGGCCTGCAGGCGCTGAATCCGTTGCTGAGTCTGATCCAGAGAAATCCAGCGGTACGCGAAGTCCAGTCCGGTACCCTTGATGTTTTGCATACCCATTATACGGATTCGGAAGCCGGGCGGCGTCATCTCGGCAAGGAAATCCACAAGTTCGTCACCGCTGATCTTCGGATCCTCCACCGGGACGAATGAAGCGATCACGATTCTGCGCACCAGCGCCCGCCATGCCCGTTCCAACTGCACCGCGACGCGGCGGTCGAAACCGGCGGAGCGGCACTGCTCCTCCAGATGGCCGCGGAACGATTCGATGTCTTTCAACCTGGCGAGATCGGTCCGCACCTGGCCGATGATTTCATCCGCCAGGACCGCGTCATCCAGACCGGCGGCAGCCAGGGCGGCACTCAGGCTGGTAGCGGCGGTGGCAAGGAAGGTAGTCAGGGAGGCAGTGGGGCCGGCGGCGGCACCGGCGACACTCCGCGTCGCTTCGGCCGACACGCGAAGACATGACTCCCGCTGCGGCGCCGCCATTCCCAACCCCTCCAGCATGGCCGCCAGCTTGGCGTTGACCGCGGCCGCGCTCCGTCCCTCGACTTTCAGGTCCACCAGCATTGCCCAGGCGCGCTGCCAGGCTGCCGCGCCCGCCGCCACCCCGTCCGCGCCGGGCGCTACTTCCCGTTCGCGGAACAGGTGCAGCGTCTTGAGCCAGCGTTCCAGGGACTGCTCGGCGTAACCCAGGAAACCGTGGATATTGGATCCGATGATCACGTGCCGGTGGGCATGAGCGGTCCGTACGATGATTTCGGCAAACTCCCTGGATCGCGGGATGCGGTCGCTGCGATTGTTGACCACCGTCACCAACCACTCGCCGGGCGAGGTTTCCGGATCCTGCCGGTCGTATCCCAACCGTTCCCAGTTACCCAGGGAACTCATCCTGTCATTGGCCGACATGCCATTGGCGAACTCCATGCGGCGCCGGCGGTAGACCGTCTCGAAGGTCTTCAAAGCGCCGATGTCCGGCACTATCCAGTCGGCGATCTCCTTGAGCGCCAGGTTCTCGTCTATGCCCATCCTGGCCGCCATCGCCACCACCAGCGCCAGATTCTTGGGATGGACATGATAGGGATACCGTCGGAGGACATCATCGGCGATACGTTCCGATTCCCACCAGGGAACCTCCACCAATTCGGTGCCGAGACGGGCGGCCCCCAGGCGCAGCAGAGGGGCCATCTGGTCCTCGGCGGTGAACACCGTGCCGCCGGCCGGGAAGAACTCCGTCATAACCGAAGCCACATCATGTCCTGACGGGCCCTGGACATTCTCGTGATCGGGCACCGCATTGGTCAGCGTACTTACATCATCATGCATCCAGTCCCGTTGCAGCAACTTGACGAAATCGGGTTTGAGCCCCATGCACTCCCACAGGAACACCTCGGCCCCGAGCCGGGCGGCCCAACCGGTCAGCTTCTGCTGTTCCCAAATACTGGCCTTGTCGTTGGCGCGATAGATGAACATATCGGTGAGATCCAGACCTGGTGCGCCATGGAGAAACATGGCCTCGCTTCCGGTTACCTTGGTCACCACGTCATAACCCAGGGCATGGAAGAGTGCCGCCTTTTTACGTTCAGTTCCGGATTTCCCCCTGGTTCCCCAACCGCCGATCACGTAGCGCAAAGAATTCCGGTGATGGCGCAGTATCTGGCGCCGGATGAAGAAGACCAGCAACATGAGCACCAGCAGCACGCCGGAGATACACGCCAGATGCGCCGCGGTGTTTTCGGCAAAACTGAACAGGTACTGCACCGCTCTGTCCAGGAGGCTTCGAAAGTATGGAGGTAGTTCGATCATGATCGATCCTCCTCGAACAGCGCGGCCACCTTTGGATCCACCGGCGCCGGAGCCCCGGCGGGATCGCGATGCGACTCGAAGTTGAACGTGAAGCCCAGCCGGCGCAGCGCCGCCAGCAGGGGGTGACCATTCCCCTCTTCAGAAGGAGAATACTCATTCCGCATGGCGGCGAATGCTCCGTAGCGAAGCGCGAGGACGATTCGAGCCCGTAACCGCCGGAATACACCCGCCGGCAGATTGATGGTGGTGATACCTTCCGCGCTGGCGATCCGGAGTACCGGAGGACCGAACAGGTTGTGACCAGCCAGATCATCCACCAGGGGTAGAAAAGGCTTCCAGGTACCATCCGGGCTGAGCAGCGGTTCACCCACGGCCTTGGCGGGAATGGCTTCGGCCATGAGCCGTGAGGGGGCCCGCAACACACCGAACATCCGCCGGCCGCGGGCATGGGAAATGGTCTGTCGTTTGTCGGGACTGAGATGCCGGAGTTCGTGCAGCAACCGTCTGAAACTGCGGCTGAAGCAATCACCCCGCTGAACGACCATCATGCCGTTCCGTCGCCTGCACGAGATGCCGAGATCACTCGCGGCCGCCCAGGCCAGCAGCCTGGCAAGAATCGCATCGTCGCGGCATGCTTCGGGCAGGTGCAGCCGCCGCCGCTCACCCTCTTTCATCCCCTGGATCACGGGCAGCACCTCGGCCTGGAATGCACGGAACCCTGGCAGAAGGGGAACCAGCATGGCTTCTCGCGCCTCCGCGGCCCACCGCCGCACACGTTCATCCCCGTGCCGGACGAGGAGTGTTTCCACCGGCGCCAACCACGGCGCCATGCCGGCCGCGCGAAATGACGCGGCCGCGGCCGGTGCCAGTTCCAGACCGGCGCGGACCACCACAGGTGATGCATCCGCGCAGGCGGCGGCAAACAGATCGCTGACCGCGGTCACCGCCGCCGGCGTCATGCCTTCCCTCCCCGCCGCCCGCAGCACCCGGTGGGCCACCAGCACTGCCTGCAGCCGCACCCTCCGGCTTGGCTCCACACCGGGACGAAGCACTCGACGCAGATGAACCCAGACGGTTGCACCCGCCATCCTGTCCAGCAATCCCACCGCGGAGATGCGCACATGTTCGCTCGGATCACCCACTTGCAGGCATTCTTCCAGGATCGCCGTGCCGGCACCCGGCGCCTTGTCCACGAACAAGGCCAGCAGTCCTGAGCGCAGAAACATGTCATGTTCCGGGGCTGCGCTGTCCGGTTCAAGAATCCGTTTACGCGCCAACTGCACCGCGGCATGAGCATCGAGGCAGAGGATGAGTTTCAGCGAAGCGAGCTGGATCCAGACATTGACGCCGGGATCCTGGCTGCATCGATACACGTAACGAAGCAGTTCGACATTCACCAAATCAGACCTGGCGCCGGCCGGCAGACTCTCCAGCATGGTCACGAACGCCTCCAGCACCGCCACCGTGGTCTGCCAGCGGCGGCCGTCCGCCAGGAGCGTTAGCAAGGGAGCCGCCAGTCCAAGGTCATTCAGCAGGAAACCACCGAGCGCTGCTCCATGACTTGCCAGCAACGGCTTCAAGGCGCCGCCCAGAAGCCGTACAGCCATTTCACCGCGGCGCAACAACCGGTGCGACCAGCGCTCGAAGCGTTCCCGCACGGCATCGAATTCCATGAATCGGCGAAATGCCGCCGCGTCGCCGCGCATCCGGCCCGCCGGCGTGATCCGGCCCAGGAAGCCGAGCATAAGTCCCCGGCGCAGGCGTCGCGATGTGGACACATTCAACTCGGCGTGCAAGGTATCGAATGCCGTGCCGGTGGCCGCCAGCAATTCGAGATCGCGTGCCATGATACGCCACAGGTTGACGGCGGCATCCACACGGGCGGTATCGGCCGGAGAAAGAACCACGGGAGCGCCGTGGAAGGTTCGCGCCTCCAGCCTCGCCGCCGCCGCTGCCAGTCCCCGCACGTGCTTCCGGGAAATCTTCAGATCCAATGGCGACAACGCTTCACCAGCGATCTCGAGTATCAACCGCTCCATGTCATCCCAATGCTCCGCCATCACATCACTCCGGGGCCGCTTCCGAAAGTTCGGTATAAAAATCGATGGAATTGGGATCGAGATCACTGAGCCGGCCGCCGCCCGCAAACAGCAACCTCACACCGGCGGACACCGCGTTGATGCCGGCCTGGGGATAGTATGCATCGGAGACATGGAACGAGACCAGGAGCGCAGCCGAAGTCCACCAGTGGTATTCGGCCTGCGTACTGATCCGATGGCGCTCCAGCCCTACCGGCGGCACATCGCCGGGCAGACCGTCCACCGCCCGATACTGGGTTTCCAGGATCAGTCCACGATAGAATGCCTTGATCCCGGTATAACTGCGCCAATTACTCATGACGCCGACGTCGGAACGTCCTCCCGAGCCGCAGCGAAACAGCGAATACACCACCAGGTCGTCGAACGGTTCATATTTGAACAGGTTTTGCGCGAAGAACTCCGTTGGATGATCATCGGCATACCGGCTGAAGATCCTCAGATCCGGGCGCGCCTGATCCGTCCAGTCCGATTCCTCTGTTTCCTGCCAGCGTCCCCTGGCAAGCAGGCCGGGAACGATAAGAAAGCGGGGAGTCAACCGCCATGATCGACGCAGGTCGAGACCGATCCAGGCGGAGGACCGGCGGTCCTCCACGGTCTCCTGGGTATAGGCCTTCGCCGACAGACGCAGCCTTAAACCGGCGGGCAGGCGATTGATGTCCAGTTCCGCGCCGGTACCCAGCAGCGGTTCATTTGCGGAGTCGAGAGGCACGCCTCCCTCCAGATGGACGGCCAGATACCACCGGCTGTTATATGGATGCATGCGATAGGCCAGGGAAGCATCGAACAGATCGGCGGGAGATGCCAGTAAATCGGCCTCCTCGTCGGAGCGTTGCCGGTTGGTATACATGGTCTCCATCTCGAATGTCCCGGGGCCGGTGGAGACCGGCGCCGTCAGCCGCCGGGCGGACGGGTGCCGTTCCCATGGTGGCGGCGCGGACCACAACCGGGTTGCCGCCGCCAGCCGCCCGCGTTCCGGTGCGATCATGGTCGGTATTTCCCGATCGCTTTCCGCCCAGAGTCGTACCGCGATTTGCTGCCCCCCCTGCGACCGCAGGTTCAGGACGTGACGACCGGCCGGCACCAGCAGGCGGCGCTCCGACGGCAGGCCAAGTGGCCCCTCGGAACGGTTCCCCTGCAAGGCATGTGCCGTTGGATCAAACCGTTCACTCACCATCGTATCCAGCGCTGCCACCTGCCGGTCTTCCTGCATCAGGGCAGCGCTCAGGACCCGCGCCGCGCCATCGTCCTCTCCGGTGACAGCGATCCCTTGAGGCGCCAGTGAACGAGCTTCCATGTATAACGTATTCGGTCCGATGATCCCCGCGCTGAGGCCGCCTTCGCCCGTGCTGCTGTATTGACAGGTCCGACGCGGCGGCACCGGATCGCCGCCGGCGATGGCGGGCGAAGAAACGGAGAGACGCAACGGGACGGTGGAGGTCATACGCTCCCGCGAAATATCGATCTCGTGTTCGCCGGCCGGAATCTCCTCCAACAGCAACTCGCGAATCACTCCATTCCCACCGCTCAGTTCACCCACGATCACGCCATCCATCTTGACGGTGACTGACCAAGACCCGCGGATAGCATCCCTGGATTCCAGGAAGGGCGAGACGCTCCAGCCCAAGAACCGGAATCCTATCGGCGCCGGTGCGGCAAGCCTTGTGCGCAACGTCAATACCTGCCAGGGGGCAAGCAGTAAGCCGCCGGTTTGATCCGGCAGACGCGGGACCAGGGCGCCGCGCATGACGACATCGGGATCCTGCTGATCCATGACCGGTTTCTCCACGGTGATCACTCCACCACGAAGGCCGGTGAGGACCCGCCGCTCGATCCGCGAATCCACCCGGGCGAGGCCGGCGGCGGCGGGTGCGCAGGCCGGCTGGCATTCCAGGATCTCCCTGAACAGAGCCGCCGCGGTGGTAAATGAATTACCGGGCGCCGCTGACTCCGCCCCGTGCCACGCATCGAACGCCGCCCGCAACATATCGGCCAGGCGGCAGACGCCGCCGACGGTCGCCGGCGCTCCGGGAATGTGAGCGCCGGTCTGCGCGGAACAACGAGCCGCCAGATTGCGCCAGTATGCGGCATCCTCACCGCCCAGCAGCGGCTCATCGACATGAGGAACAGCCACTTCAGGCCGCACATAACCGGCACCCTGGGCTGCCTCGATCAGCACCCGGTGATCGCCGCCGGCGATTGGCACCATGACGTCCTCGCGCACGCCCGGGATAGCCGTCGCATACTCTCTGACAGCGGCATCCGCCGAAGGAGGATTGAGCGGGAAGGCCGTCACCAGTTCACCCGCGGTGGTATCGATCCCCTCGATGCGCAGGCGCAAACGAGCGCTGGGCACAGCCTTGCCATCCTGGTCCACCAGGTGCTCGGGCCGGACCGCAAGGCACAGGGTGGCAGGACCGCGAACCAGCAGCTCCATGGGCGCATCGCGGTTGATCTCATAATAGATCGACGCGGACTCCGGTGCATCCAGCGGCATGATATGGCACTTTCTGCCATGACGGCGGATGTCCTCATCCGCGGGCAACTCCAGGCGCGGGAATGGACTCCGCAAGTACCAGAGGCTGTTGAACCGGGCCGCCAGGTTGAAGGCGCTTGCCGCGTCGGGTACCTGCTCCTCACCCGCCGCCTGGGATTGGACGCCGGGGTCCCGCAAAATGGCTTCCACAGCCGGATCCAGCAAGGGCTGCACATCTTCTCTCAACAACTCCGCCCATGTATCCGGCCCGGCCTCACCGGCGGGGAAGTGCGCCAGGGTCGCGGCGGCTTCCCTCAGCCGGCAAAGGCGCAACAGCCATGTCACCCGCAATCGCGCCGCGACTCTCAGACACACCGAATCGCACGAATCAACGGGCAGGTGCTCCAGCTCACCGAGAGCGCCGGCCAGATCCCCCGCGGCGGCCATGGACCGGGCAAGGCCGAGCCGCACCCAGACGGAGCCTGGTATCGCTGTTGAAAGCATCCGGAATATATCGGCAGCTTCCTGCTCCCGCTCGTTCTGCAACAGCCACCAACCGAATCCGAGCGCCGCCTCGGCATCCAGATCACCTTTCGCGGTCAGAGCCGCGAAGGCATTCTCCGCTTCGCTGGTGGAGCCGGCCGCGGCAGTCGTGAGGGCGTATTCCCTTGTCACGGCGGCCAGCAGCGTGGGATCGGAAGCAACCCGCCGGTACGCAGCCCGCAGATCATGCTGGGCCAAATCCAGCCGCCCCATGAGCGCCAGCAGCCTGGCCCGCGCCAACAATGCCCGTGCCAGATCAGGGTGTCCCAGGCGCATTCGATACACCTCGTCGGTCAGTTCCGCCAACCTGGCGGCAGCCGCAGGATCGATCTCATCCACGGCGCTGAACCAACGCCTGGTGAAGACATCGTCGACAGTCCCGGCGGCTTCCCGCAGCCGGGATGCGGCCAGGTCAGGGACAATGGCAGGAGACGCGGTACCCGTCGTGCGCCAGGATCGTATCGCCAGGGTCAGCAGGAGCGCGGCGGCGGGATCAGGGTTGTGAACGGTCAGGACGTGGGCACCCGCCGGCACATCCAGGTAGAATACCACCGGTTCCTGTCCAGGTGCGGCGCCGGCAAGCTGAATCCGCACCGGCAAGTACTGACCATCGAGAGTCAGCCCGAGGATCGCCGTCGGACCGCCCGTAAACCTGATCATGCCTCGCAACGAGGTGGCAGTGGGCGTTTCCCAGGTATACTGGAGCGCCGGTTCGGGTGGGACAGGCACTGGCTGGTAGGTGTGGCGGGTCAGGGGTACCATGGGCGTCACCGGCGCCAGGTTGATGAGGACTTCGGATGATGGCGGCGGAACGTTCGCATCTCCCGCCGGCGATGGCGACCGCAAAAAACGGTGAAAACCAGGTTCCAGCGTGACAGGCAACACCACGAGGCGGTACTCGGTATCCGCCGGAGTTGTCTCGAGGCACATCGGGAAGGGTGGTTCACCCGCGACGGCGATCGTCGTATCACGAGCGATGCCGGAGCCGGCCAGCAGCCGAATCCCCGTTTCCCGATCCCCCGCCAATGATTGATACATCTCTCCGTTTAAGAGCGGGAACCATATTCCGCGGCCGAGGAATTCCCCTTCCATTTCGGCCAGTCCACCATGGTCCTCCAATCGATCGAGTCTCGATCCCACCGGCCGGATAGTATCGAGGAACTGCCGCTCCATGCCTGTTCCCAAATCAGGCTGTAATGACCGCCAGGCGCCGGCGCCTATGACCAGGTTCCAGTACCCACCCGCGGCGGCGGCAGCGGGATCCGCCGCCAACACCCGCTGGTACAGATCCATCGCTTCCGGAAACAGGCGCCGGTTCCCTGAACCAGCAATCCAGTCCGCCACGCAGGTCATGGCGGAGCTGTCATCAGGTGCATACTCCAATGCCTCCCGACCCGCCGCCACCGCCAAGCCAAGATCACCGCCGGCGGCATGGAGCGCGGCGAGGTCCATGAGGATTGCGCTGATCCAGCCTGGTTGCACCGACAGGATGAAGGAATCATCCGTGGTCAACGGTTGCAGAATGCCGAGTGCTCCATGGAAATCATCGGCGGCATCTGACCATTGCCGCAGCGCGGTTCGCGCCTGGCCTCTCAAACGCAGCAAGGCGGCCAGCAACAAGCGATCCGACGGCTCACCAGTCAGCTCCGGAAGCCGCGCGAGGTCCGTGGCGACCTCGGCCGGCCTGCCCAGGACCAGCTTCGCCATGGCCGAGATGTACCTGCATCGCCCGGCGGCGACAGCCTGCGCCTGAGCGGCGGCGCATTGCCGGAGCGCCTGTCCGCACAAGTCCTTCAGGACGCAGGCGGCGTGAGGTTCAAACAGGTGAGGGCGATCCTCCATCCGGTTGACGGACAGCAGCAGCGGCCGGGATGCGCGTAGTGACAGGCAGTGGCGGCCTGGTGGGATGAACAGGGCATGCTCCTGACGACGACCCAGCACGAAGCCATCCGCATCGCGCAACACCCGGCGACCGGCCGCATCCTCCACCGTGTCCGGAGCGGTTGTGACCCGCCATGCCGCCAACTGCGTCTCGTCCTCGAACACCGCCAGGTCATAGGACTGCAACTGCGACTGCAGGACATGCGGATAAGGCAGTATACTGCGCACGACCAGCAAGGATGGTCCCGCCACCTCGACGGTCACTCCGTCCGCCTTCCCGTAGGGCAACGCGCCGATCATCTCCGCGCTGTGTTCCGGCCAGACAGGATGCGCCACCAGGCCGTCCCGATCATGACGGCGAGCCTGCCACAACGCGGCCCGGAATCCGATTCGGCGGGCCAGTTCATCCAGCCGCGCCGGGAAACCGGGAGTGGAATCCGACCATGGCAGCACCAGGGACCATGCCCTCAGGAATTCGTCCACCGCCATGCTGCCGTCCACATTCTCGATGTTCCCACCAGTCGCCGTTGACCACTCCTCCTCATCGACCGCCAGGCATTCCCAAAAGGTGCGCTCCCGCCGGGCATCCCCGCGCAGAATCTGCACCGCCGGGGGCCTTTCCCGTTCGCACCGATCGAGCCACAACGCGACAACGCTGTGACCGAAGCCGGCATCCAACAGGATATCGTCCGTCCCCTGCCACTGCGGGGTAAGCGGCACGGCGGCGACGGACAACGCCGCCCCGGCCCCCGCCCGGAAATAGGCTTTCGCCGCCCGCAGACAATCCTGCGGCAGTGCGCCACCAATCGATTGCAGTCTGATGAATCCCCCCTCGGGC
>JAFGDC010000240.1 GCA_016932295.1 candidate division CSSED10-310 bacterium | reverse complement strand
GACACCACTGAAGGCACACGAAAGCGCTATTCGTCAGACAACCTCTCCTCACTACCGATCCACGTCAGGCTTATATCGAAACCTAAGGGAATGACCGCCATTCAGGCGCCAGCCGATTCCGGTCGAGGTGAATCACGCGCGGCACCACCGTCGGGGATCCCGCCGCCTGGGATGAAACAGCCGGTCCGGGCGCGTTTTTCCCGGGTATTCCTGTTGGCAGTCACGGCTCCGCTCGGTTTGGTGAAAAGGATCCAGGCGCGTTCCAATGACTGGCCGCCCATGTAGTAAGCGATTCAGCCGCGCCGGATCGGTGACTCCATAGCCAGGACTCTCAGGGGTAAGGCGCGGGGAACGATGGTAAACCGCGCCGGCAGTTTTCCTGGCTGCTCGCCGTCCATGTCGATCAGCACTCTCTGGTTCGATTCCGCCTCGAGGACGGCGGCCCGGCGCACCGTCACGCCCGTCATGCCGACATGCGAGCCGCCGTAGACCCTGGGCATGGCGGAGAGAATCCGCACCATGTGCATCTGTTTGATAATCACCACATCAAACAAACCGTCGTCCAGTTCCGCACCCGGCGCTACCAGCATGCCGCCGCCGAAGTACCTGCCGTTGGCCACGGCGACGCTGAAAATCCTCACCGCGAGCGGTTCACCGCCGTCCAACCTGAGACGCACATCTCGCCCCCTGAAGGCGGCGATGGAGTAAAGCGATGCCGCGAGAAAAGAGCCTGTGCCGCCCAGCCACTTGCGGGAATGGTTGACTCTTTCGTCCACCTCGCCGCCTATGCCGAAGCTGGTGATATTGAGAAAATACCTGCGCATCGTCACGCCGGAATGGGCATGGAACGAGACCTGGCCGATATCGATCATGCGCGTGGAACCTTCCGCCATGTATCGGATGAACGCGTTCGGATCCCGTTCGTAACCAAGCGTGCGGATAAAATCGCCACCCGTACCGATGGTGCACGGGGCAAAACCGGCATCCGGATTGATCAGTTCACCACCGTCGAAAAAGCCGTTCACCACTTCGTTATTGGTGCCGTCGCCGCCCACCGCCGCGATGACCGTGCATCCATCGTGCAGGGCTCTCGAGGTCAGTTCCACGGCTTCACCCGGCATGCCGGTCATGTAAACGCGCACCGCGCCGAGACGGCTGTGGACGGCGTCAAGGAGCGCCGGCCAGCGAGCCCGGACCTTACCCCCGCCGGCATTGGGATTCACGATGAATGCATATTCCATCACCGTTTCATTCTCCCCCGGTCAAACTCCGCGCCACGATGCTCACCAGATCATGGACCGAACCATCGGGACGCGCTGAACGAAAGGCATGCACACCGGTGGGACACGCCGTAACCAGCTCATCGGCGCCAGTATCCGAGAACTCCTCGAGCCGTCTCGCGGTGATCCGTCGCGCGGCCTCGGGATCGCTCCAGCTCAAGCCCCCGCCGGCGCCGCAGCACGCTGCATCACCCCGACACCAGACAAACTCCGCCGCCGGCTCTTCCAGGACCATGGCCAGCACCTGCCGCGGTTCATCATACACGCCGAGGTAACGCCCCAGATAGCATGGGTCATGGTAACAGGCACGCAACGGCAGACGCTTCCTGACCGCCCTGTCCAGCCTGCTCCGCTGCTCCCACAGGAACTCGGAGACATGCAGAAATCGCGTCGAGGACTGCAATCCCATCTCTCTGTAGAGCACCCGGAACTGGTAGACACATGCCGGACAGGCACAGATAACGAGGCGGTGGCGGCGTAACCTGGCGAATAGCGTCTCGGCATGCCGCTGGTACTGCTCCCGAAGGCCGGCTTGACGCAACGGCTCACCGCAGCATTGCACGTCACCCTGGAAGACCGCCGCATAATCAATCTCCAGGCCCCGCAACACACTGATAGTATCCATCAGTATTTCCGGGAGGTCATGGATCACGGTACATCCCGGGAACAGGACCACCTCTGCATCGGACGCAAGCAAATCTTCCGGTGTCGCTGCCGTGACCACCCGACCAAGGTCCAGACCGAAGGGATTGCAGCCTTGCGTGAACGCATCCCGCATGGTGCGGACCGCATCGGGAGCCACCTGGCGCGAGACCGCTTCGGCGCGTGCCGCAATCATGATGTCCGCCACCTTGATGTCATGATCGCAATAGCGGTTGCACATCAGGCAGGTAGTACACTGGTACACCAGTGCACCAAGCTCGTAATCGAAATCCCGGAAGCCCTCCCGGGCAAGATGCAGCAACGTCTGCCGCCCCCATGGACTGGTGGTTTCCCTGCCTGTTGAACAGGCCACCGGGCACGTAAAACGGCAGAGCTTCGGGCAGGAAGTACAGAAACTCATGGCACGGGCGTGTTTGTTCAGCATCCTTCACTCCTGGTCCGGCGCAGTCTGCCGGGATTGAGGATCCCGCCCAAGTCCAATTCCTCTTTAACACCTTGAAGGAGGCGCACTTCCAGATCGCTTCCGGCGGTATCGCAATCCGGGCACCGAATCGCGGCGGCGCCGGCGCGGCGCGCTGCCCGGGCCAGCCCGGCCGCCTGGCGCGCGCGATGCGCAGCCGCCACCATGCCATTGAGGTGGATGACGGCGCCCTGCATGGACATGCCGGAAATGTGCATGATCCAGTTCGATGCGTCAGTGGCTGAATCGAGTGCAGCCCAAACCGTCGTCAGTTTGCGCCAATCAGCACGGGCGGCGAAGTACAGGGAGGCTGCCGGCGGCGGCTCGAGGGCTTCGGCGATCACTGCCGCCGTCTGACGGGATCCGAGCGGCGCAAGACCACGCTCGATGAGCACGGCGGAGGTTTTAGATTCCATCAGTTCACAGCGGTCCTGGTCGCCCTCGAACCAGGCCAGCAGCATGATGCCGCCGCTAGAGGGACGGAGGACAAGCCGGCGGGGGGACAACCACTGGTGAAGGATTATCCGGCAAATGGTCACACCGGTTTCAGCGTCCGGCAACTGGAAAGCACGGACTACCCGCCGGTGGGGCTGACGGATGACCGCGACTGTCAGAGCGCACCACACGGCCAGCATACCGGCGCTCCCCGCCAGCGTGCGGACCAGGTCAGAACCAGCGGCGCTGCGGGGGACGGGAAGCCCCCTATAGATGGTCCCGTCCGGGAATACCGCCGTGCCGCTCAGAACCAGTGAAGCCAAGGTGGGTTCCGGTGCGGCGTCGTGACCCCAAAAGTCTCCATCCAGGCAATCTGCCAGAGTTGGGTCGCCGCCGCATGCTGGTGCGAAGGGCAGCAGCCAGCCTTGACCGGACAACTGCGTCCGGACCGCACTCATGGGGGTGGAGGCACCCATTACGGCCAGGCTGGAAAGCGGATCGATGGCGCTGACACCGGCCATGTGCGATATATCGAATGCCACGTAGCGATCCCGCCCAAGCCGGCAGGGGGCAACCGGGCGACGGCCGGTGAAGACCGACTTGATCCCCCGACGTTGCAGATACCCCATAGCCAGGGACAATTTTTCAGGAGTCTCGGGACGCAGTACCAGGCGCGGCGGATTGACAGCCATGCGCAGCTTCATGAGTGGTTCGTACGCAGCCGTCAACGAATCGGGTTCCGCGGACAATCCCCCACCGCCGATCAACTCCGTCAGGGCCCGCACCAGCGCCGCCTGATTCCAACTCATATGCCGAGCACTCCCTTGTTTAAAAGATAATGGGGATCCAGGGTCCGCTTCACCGCGCCGAGCACTTGAATACCGGCACCCAACTCACCCGGCAGCCATTCCTTCTTGAGGGTGCCTATGCCGTGGTGATGACTGATCGTAGCGCCATGAGCCACGCACG
>JAFGDC010000239.1 GCA_016932295.1 candidate division CSSED10-310 bacterium | reverse complement strand
GGAACAAGGACGTGCCTCGATGCGGTTTCTGTGGACCGCGTGCTGGCGGCCGCGCTCGAACTGCTGCCTGCATGAATCCATCACGACCAGACATTTCGATCATCATCATAAGCACCAACGAATGCGCAGATCTGGAGCGCTGTCTGCAGTCTATCGATCTGGAAAACGAAAGTCCGCGGTTGGAAGTGTTCGTGGTGGACAATCACTCCAGCGATGGGACCTCGGCCATGGTCGGCGATCGATTCCCGGCCGTGCGCCTGATCAGGAACCCCCGCAAGTACGGCTTCTCCACCAATAACAACCTCGGTATCCTGCGCTGCACCGGTCGCTACGTGCTGATCCTGAATCCCGACACCATCCTGCGCGACGATACCCTCTCGATAATGACCTCGTTCATGGACGAGCATCCCGATGTGGGTGCCGCCGGCTGCCGGCTGGTGAATCCCGATGGCAGCCAGCAATACACCGCGCGGCGCTTCCCCACGCTGCTTTCCGTCATCTTCAGATGGGCTAATCTGGACCGACTGTTCCCGCGGCTCAACGTGCTTCGCCACTACTTGATGATGGATTGCGATCAGCACCAGATCCGGGACGTAGATTGGATCATCGGCGCGTTCCTCTTTGTCCGGCACTCGGTCCTGGAAGAAGTCGGACCTTTCGATCAACGCTTCGATCCGCTCTACATAGAAGATGAAGATCTCTGCTACCGGATCAAGCAGAATGGCTATCGAGTCACCTACGTGCCGGCCACTGAAATCGTGCATGCCTACAATCGCGAAAGCGCCCGTGGCTTTTTTAACCGGATGACCTACATCCATTTCCGCAATTTCCTGCGGTTTTATATCAAGCATCGGAGGTACCGCCTGTGAGAACCTTGATGATCAATTCACCCTGGATCCAGGACGAGGAGCGCTACGGCGTCAAGGCCGGCTCGCGGTGGGCAAGTATCAGACCACGGCGTGAAACGTTGCAGTACTATCCGTTTCCCTTCTTCATGGCGTATGCGGCGGCGTCCTGCAAACGCGCCGGATTGGATGTTCGGCTGCTGGATGCGGTGGCCGAGGGCATGACGACCAACATTGCCTTGCACGCCATCGAGCGCTTCGATCCGGATATCTGTGTCATTGAGACGGCGACGCCTTCCATCAATGTGGATCTTCGCTTCGCCGCCATGGTCAAGGAACGATTCGGCACCATCAACATCATGTCCGGTCCCCATGCCAGCGCCATGCCCGACCACGTGCTCGACGGCGCGTGCGATGTGGCGCTTATCGCGGAATACGATTTGACCCTTCCCGACCTCATTCGCACCCTCGAGCGGCACGGCGATCTGAGTGAGGTACAGGGCATTGCCTACAAGGCGGATGGGCAGGTGGTGCGAACACCGCCCCGCCCACTCATCAAGGATCTCGACAGCCTTCCGTACCCGGAACGTGATGATATCCCGCTGGACAAATACACGGACCCGTTCTGCAAGAAATTCCCCAATGTCTGTATTATCAGCAGCCGCGGCTGTCCCTATGAATGTATTTTCTGCCTCGAACCCTACGTGTTCTACGGCAAGCCGAACTACCGCTGGCGGCGCACCGGGGCAGTGGTGGACGAAATCGAATTCGTGATGGATCGTTACGGTGCCGCTGAAATATATTTCGACGATTCCTCCTTTTCCCTGGGCAATAAACGCGCCCGGGAAATCTCCGAGGAAATCCTGCGGCGTGAGCTGTCGATTTACTGGTCCTGCATGGGAGATGCGCGCACCGATTACGAGACCCTGGCACTGATGAAACGAGCCGGTTGCCATGGGCTCAAGTTCGGCGTGGAGTCAGCCGATGAACGGATCCTGGCGAACATCAAGAAACCTCTCGACCTGGCCAACGTCCGAAGGTTTGTCAGTGATTGTCACGCGTTGGGGATCTATACCCACGGCACATTTATGTTCGGCTTGCCTGGGGAGACCAGGGATTCGATCCGAAAAACACTCGAGTTCGCTTTCGATTTGAAACTTACCACCGCACAATTTTCAGTGGCCACCCCCTTCCCGGGTACGGAATTCTATAGTCTGGCAAAAGAGAACGGCTGGCTGACGGCGACTGAGTGGGAATCCTTCGAAGGCGGTGGAACACCTGCCGTGGAATATCCGGAATGCACTCATGGCGACATCATCGCGGCGGTGAGGGAAAGCAAGAAACGCAAGATGATGCGCGTGGCCACCAATCCCAGGGTCTTGGCTGAGTACTTGGAGAAAATCTACCGCATGGAGGGAGTGGGCGGCGTCCTGCGGAATCTCTGGGACAAGGGTGGTTTTGTTCTGGGGTTCGGCGCGAGGTAGCCATGCGCTACGATCCCGAACTCAAACAACGGGCGCTGGCGGATCTTGAACGAGGCGGATTGGGACCAGCTCATCGCGTGATCCTGGCCTGGGTCGGTCGGGACCGATCGGTGTTGGAGCTTGGCTGTGCCACGGGTTTTCTGTCCAGGGAACTGGCGGCTCAGGGATGCCGGGTCGTGGGCGTGGAAATAGACGATGCGGCGGCGCTGAACGCCGCGCCATACTGTCATGCCATCCACGTCGGAGACGCGCAACGTCTCGTGGAATCCACCCAGTTGGGAGGGCCGTTCCAGGTGGTAGTGATGAGTGACGTCCTGGAGCATCTGGTGGATCCATGGACTGTGCTGACCAGCCTGAAACGTCACCTGGCGCCGGGTGGCAGGGTCCTGGTGAGCATCCCCAACGTGGCGTTCTTCAAAAACCGCTGGAACCTTCTCCGCGGATGCTGGGAATACTCCGACCTCGGCCTCATGGATCGGACACACCTTCGTTTTTTCAGCCACCG
>JAFGDC010000238.1 GCA_016932295.1 candidate division CSSED10-310 bacterium | reverse complement strand
GGCGGAGGCGCGTATCCCTCACAGCGGGGAAGCCCTGGGTGCGGTGACCGGGAGTTACCAGCCGTCAGCCTATGCGGTATCGGCGAAGGTGCTGGGAAGGAAAGGCCTCAGGCCCCGTATCTGGGATCCCGCGCGTGGCGGTCTGGTACCCGCGCCGGAACAGTCGTACGCGGTGGACGAGGAAATCGGGCTGAAGGCGGTCCTGGACGGTACCCCGCGCCCCGATCCACTGCGCTGGCAATGGCTGGTGAATGACGGCACATCCTTGCGGTCCAGCGGCATCTCGGATACTGCTTCCGTTTCGCGCCACGAGACGGGAATGGTCACCGCCGTCGTCACCGCCAGGGACGGCGACGGACGACTGCTGGGTACGGATACCGTGTCATTATCGGTCTCCATCGACGCCGAACAGATGAAGATTCCTCCGGAGCCGCCGATTCCCAGGATCACCTGCGGGCACACCCTGGTGGATCCGGAGGAAACCGTGGAACTGGCTGCGGATGTCGACGGAGGCAAGAAACCATACAGATTGATCTGGAAGGGGGCAGAGGCGACTCCCCGCGGCGCGGTCTTCAGTTCGGAATTCCCCGGCATTCATAAAGTGGAATTGCACGTCATCGATGCCGCCGGCACCCAGGCGATGGCAGCCATCGACCTGACCGTACGCGAAGTGAACGAGGAAATGGAGACGCACAAAGCGCTGGATGCATTACTGAAGGATGGCTACGCCCTGGAACAGGCGGGCGACCTGCCCGGCGCTCTCGCGAAATACAAGGAAGCCTTGGCGCTGAGCGGCGATGCCAGGGTGGCGGAGCACATCGCGGAACTCGAGGCGGCCATCCGCGGTCAGGGTGAGACGAAAGCGCTGATTGAGCAGGGTTATGACCTGGAACGGCGGGGCGACCTGGCAGGGGCGTGCGCGAAATACGAGCAGTCGCTGGCCATCGAGGACAATCCGCGCGTACGGGAGCGGACTGACCAACTGAGGGATCGCATCAAGGAGCAGGCCCGCGCGACGCTGGTGAACGAGGGTGATGCGCTGGCTTTGCAGGAAAAGTATGAGGAGGCCATCGGCACGTACCAACAAGCGCTGAATATGCGGGTGGATGAAACGGTGACCGCGAAACTGGCGGTGGTCGAGGCGAATCGGGACCGGGCGGTAGCGGCTGGCAGGCTGTTGGAGGAAGGATACCAATTGGAGCGGGGGGGCGATCTGACGGGGGCCGTTGGGAAGTACGAGGAAGCCCAACACCTCAAACCGGATCCGAAGGTGGCGGCGCGCCTCGGCGATCTCAAGGGACGGATGCGCGACAAGGGGGATAGCGACGCCCTGCTCCGGGAAGGATATGCCCACGAACAGAAGAAGGAATGGCAGGCGGCTCTTGACTGCTATTCCAGGGCACAGCGCGGCGAAGCCAATCCCAAGGTCGAGGAGCGTATCCGGCTGGTGCGGGCAAGGCTGGAGGAGGAACGGGCCGCGGCGGACAAGGCGCGACATGAAGCGGAACGGGCTGAAGCGACCCGCCGTGAGGCCGCCAGGATGGAAACGGCGCGGCGCGAGGCCACCAGGACGGCTGCCGCCAAGGCCCGGGCCGAGCAGACCAGGAGCGCGCCCCGGCACTATGACCTGAATGGGCAGTACCGCATGTCGAAGGATGGTGAGACAGTGATCCTGGCGGTGACGCAGAACGGGACACGAGTCAGGATCACCGTGCGAATGGCGGGAGCCACCCAGGCCCTTTCCGAGAGTGGCGGACAGATCAAGGGTGACAACATTGTGTTGGATCATGGGGCCGAAATCGCGATTCGTGACGACGGCCGTACCCTGGAGATGTCGACTCCGGACGGCATCATGCGGTTCAAACGTTGACGACGGGAGGCGCGGAATGAAACGGAACAGAAGGTGCCTGCTGACCATACTGCTGGGCCTCGTGCTGAGTGCGATGCAGGGGGGGCCGTGCGGTGCTGATGATGCATTGCCGTGGGAGCAGGAGGATACCGCGACGGTTGGGGACAGCGAACCAGCCGGGGATTCAGATGCGGACTCGGTGCTGCCCTGGGAGAAAGACGAGGAATCGAACAAACCGGCATCGGTGGAAAAGCCTGCAACCCCACCTGAACAACTGCCATGGGAGAAACCAGCGCCTGAACCGCCGGCGGTGAAACCGCCTCCCGCCAGGCAACGGACGACAGCGCCTGGTAAGGACAAGCCGGCCGTTGAGGGAGTATCCGGCGACCTGCTGGCGAAGGCGCGGGACGGTGATGCGAAGGCACAGTATTCAGTCGGCCTCAAGTATTACAACGGCTCTGGTGTTGAAAAGGATTATGATGAAGCCGTCAAGTGGTTCAAAATGGCGGAGTTGCAGGGGGAGACCAGGTCGATCACGGTCCTGGGGTACTGTCACTATTTCGGGCGCGGCGTTCCCAAGGATTTTGCCAAGGCGTTCCACTTTTTTTCCACAGCCGCTGCAGCGGGCAATCTCGACGGAATCAACATGATGGGCGTGTGTTATGAGTATGGCCACGGGGTTTCCAAGCATCCGAGCAAGGCAATGCGATGCTATTTCAAAGCCGCCAGGGAGGAGCATGCCGTTGCCATGTACAATCTCGGGCGATGCAATGAGCATGGCATCGGAGTGCCAGTCAACCTCGGTATCGCCCGTACCTGGTACGAATCGGCGGTAAAGAAGGGCCATAAAATGGCTGGTGAAGCGCTTGTTCGTCTCAAGGAGAAAGAAGTGGCCCAGAAAGAAAAGAAAGAGCAACGAGAACAGGCGGTGAACGGCTTGTTAGATTTACTCGATACGATCGTCGGGGAAATGCCGCCGGATTGAGGTGCTCCTCTACCGCCAAGGCTCGCCGAGTGTTCAGTCGAATCCCCCTTGGTCTCGATACGGCAAGCCTGCACGAGCCGGGTGACCGTCACCGGAACGCAGTTCGATCTTGTTCCGGGTATTGCGCCTGCGTCCTGCCACCAGGTGGCGCTTGCTTTCGTGCCCACCGCCCACTATAGATGAACCTCGGCCATCAGGCCTGAACAATCAGGCCGCGGCGGGAGGATGTGTCCCCGGATGCAGATCGCCGGCACCGGAGTGGGAGAGAGACGATGAAGGTCGCATTGGTCAATGCCCGGTCGGATTTCCAGCAGATATACGGCGACTGGAACCTGTCCGCGCTGGACACCCGCTGTCCTCCCCTCGGTCTGCTGCATATCGCCGGCTGTCTGCGCCGGCAGGGACACCAACCTTTTATCCTTGACCTCCAGGTTGACGCCCGGCCGCTTGATGAGATCGCCGGTGAACTCATCGCTGGATCATACGATCTCATAGGCATCTCGGCGATGACATGTAATTATCGTTGCGCCGCCGCTCTGGCGGGAGAACTGAAGCGGAACAGGTACGGCGGTGTGATCGTGACTGGCGGCGCCCACATGAGCGCCCGGCCGGCGGCGGCCATGGCGGCAGCGCCGGGAGTGGATTACGGGGTGATCGGCGAGGGGGAAGTGACGCTGCAACGCCTGGTTGAGGCGCTGGAATCCGGTGAATCCACTGAGACGCTCGCAGGCATCGTCTGGCGTGACGGCGCAGGCGGGATTACAGAGAACCACCGGCGCGAACCCATCCTGGACCTCGATTCCCTGCCGTTGCCCGCCTGGGATCTGCTCTCCGGTTTTCCGGATGCCTATCCTCACTCATTGCTGGAGACCAGGCGGTTGCCGGCGGCCGCCATCATGACCAGCCGCGGTTGTCCCATGCGCTGTACATTCTGTGATCAAAGCGTGTTCGGGCATCGCACAAGATGGTTCAGCGCGGACTATATCCTCGAGATGCTTCGCTTTCTGAAGCGCACCATGGGCATCAGGGATCTCATGATTCTGGACGATAATTTTCTGCTGGATCATGATCGTCTGCGGCTGATCTGTGAAGGGATGATCGCGGAACGCATGGACT
>JAFGDC010000237.1 GCA_016932295.1 candidate division CSSED10-310 bacterium | reverse complement strand
GCGGAAAGCCTGCATGCCGCAACCGAAGTCCCGGAAGGGCATACCCAACAGACGGGAGAATACCTTGTTGGCGAGCGCTGACGGCAACCGACGCAGGATGAACGACTCGGGCCGCTGCGCCCGGTACCCCACCGCCGCCTCGTACCCTTCGTCGATCTTGGCCATCAGCTTGGGAATGTCCTCCGGAGCCACCTGCAGGTCGCCGTCCATGGCGAGCAGCACGTCGCCCCGGGCATGCTCGAAACCAGCGGTGACCGCCGCCTGCTGCCCGAAATTGCGGCTCAAATGAAGGATCCGCACGGAGGGATCCTGTTCCTGGTACTCCTTCAGCATCTCGTACGAGCGATCCGCGCTGCCGTCGTCGATGAACACCACCTCGTAGACCCGGTCCATGGTAAGGAGTGTCTCCCTCAGGCGCCGATACAGCTCCGGCAGGTTTTCCTCCTCGTTGCAGATGGGGATCACCACCGACATGGAGAGTTTCTTTTCCACAGCCACCTCCCCGGTTCACGTCATTAGAAATTTCGTGGTCTTCTTTGTCAAGCTCAGGAACATCGCCTCGATCCACCGCCTGTGAGTGGGAGGGGGTCATGCGGGTCTGGTGGACGCATTTCAAGGGTCACCGCTCCGTCATCGGCGCACCGGGCGCTGCCCACGGAGCAGCGTATCTGTGAACATCGGCGAATCGATTTGCTTGATTGAAGAATGCATCAGCAGTCGTAAGACATTGACTGTCAAGGTTTTGCGGCGAAAAGTATAAGATTCCGGGTACGACCCCGGTGGAACACTCTCGATTTCGAATAGGCAGCGACGAGGCGCCGCGTCGCTTGATTCCGTTTCGGGCCGCATGTGCCGTGATCGCGGTTGGCAATCGCGGGGGAAGCGCTTAGCATGATGGTGACGACGGGAGGAGTCATGAGCGGAATAGGATTTTTCGATTACCTGGGTTTGAAATCGTTCCTCGACGAGGATGAATCGACCGTGTTGGAAACCTTCATGAAGTTCGCCGTGGCGGCGTCGCCCGTCATGGACGAGTATGCCTGGCGGCGCGAACCGGCCCCGGGCATGTGGGACCGCATGGCTGAACTGGGGGTGTTCGGCGCGCATGTGCCCGAAACCTATGGCGGCACGGCTTTGCCGGACGTTGCGTACGGTCTGATGATGCTGGGCCTGGAAGCCGCTGATTCCAGCCTGCGCAGCGCTGCATCGGTACAGAACGCCCTGGTCTGCTATCCGATCCACCGGTACGGCGATGAGGAGCAGCGCCGCCGCTATCTGCCGCGGCTTGCATCCGGCGCCCTGATCGGCGCGTTCGGCCTGACGGAGCCGGATCATGGCTCCGATCCGGGCGGCATGACCACCACCGCCGTGCGCCATGCCGGCGGCTATGTCCTGAACGGTGCCAAGCAGTGGATCACCAATGCCGATCGCGCCGGTTTGTTCGTGATCTGGGCGCGGCTGGAGGGCGAGGTGAACGGCTTCCTGGTGGAACGGGGTGCGCCGGGCCTGTCCACGCCTGCCCTGACCAGCCGGGACAGTCTGCAAGCCGGGTACGTGGGTGAAATCGTCATGTCCGCGGTGGAGGTGGGAGAAGAATCGTTGTTGCCCAACGGTCGCGGTCTGAAGTGTCCCCTCCGGTGCCTGAACGAGGCGCGTTACGGCATCGCCTGGGGTGTGCTTGGCGCCGCTATGACCCTGTTCAACGCCACCAGGGAGTACACGCTTACCCGCGCCCAGTTCGGCAATCCCCTGGCCGCGCATCAACTGGTCCAGTGGAAGCTGGCGGAAATGGCCACGGCCATCACGGCGGGGCTGTCCCTGGTGCTGCATCTCGGCCGCCTGCGCGAGCGGGGCAAGGCCGACTTCGCGCATGTCTCCATGGCCAAGAAAATGAATTGCCAGGCGGCGCGGCGGGTGGCCATGCTGGCCCGCGACCTGCACGGCGCCAACGGCATCTCTTCCGAGTATCCGGTAATGCGGCACTGGAAGAACATCGAATCGGTGTTTACGTACGAAGGTACCGACCACATGCACGGACTCATTATCGGCGAACGGCTCACCGGGATTCCGGCCTATCGCACCACTCTGGCGCCATGACGCGAAGCAACCTCTTCCCCGGAGGGTGATTCGCAACCGATCCGTGCCTTTGTTACACTACTTCAAACAGGCGCCGCGGGCGCCGGAGGAGGGTGTCATGCGCAAGGCAATGCTGGCTGGACTCATCATGGTTGTTCTGACTGGTACAACGAGCGCCGACTGGCAATTCACCAAGCTGTCCGAGACCATCCTGGGCAGCCGGTATTACGATCTCTGGATTGACGGGGATTACCTCTACACCGCCGCCAAGCGGGCGGTGGAAATTTATTCACTGGCCGACCCGGCGGCTCCGCAACTGGTGGCGCAATTGACCACGCCCGGCCTGGCCAACGGTGTCCATGTCGCCGGCGAGTACCTTTATATAGGCGACGTGTACGGATTCCACATCGCGGACATCTCCGATCCCACCGCGCCAGTCATCATCGGCAGCTTTTCCTCCAATGACGACGGATACCAGGAGCGCGTCCGGGTGCGGGGAGATTACGCCTATGTGGCAGCTTACAACGCCGGGCTGCAGGTGTTCGATGTTTCCGACCGGACGCGCCCCCGCCTGGCTGGCGCCGGTGACACTTCCGCCTACGCCTGGTACGTGGCCGTGGATGGTGACCTGGCGGCCATCGCCGATACTTTCGCGGTGGAGTTTTTCGATATTTCCGATCCACGCCTGCCCATCCACCTGTCCACGTATCCTGCCATGTTCGGGCTGGAGGTCGAACTGCGCGACGGCCTGGCATATATAGCCTATATCGACGGCATGATAATCCTTGACATGAGCGATCCGGCAAACCCCACTCCCGTCGGCGCGCCGGGCATCACCGGCAACGGCGTCTGTCAAACGG
>JAFGDC010000236.1 GCA_016932295.1 candidate division CSSED10-310 bacterium | reverse complement strand
GCTCCAGGGCAAGTATTATGAAGGATTGGGAGCCTTGCAGTCGGCGGTGCTGCTGCAACCGGATTCCACGCTCATCCATAACAACATGGGATTCGCGTACCTCCAGTTGGCCGAGTATGACAAGGCGCTTGAAGAATACCAGACCACGTTGCGCCTGGATCCCGATGATCCGGTGGCGCACCTGAACCTGGGTGTGATTCACCGGTATTACAAGAAGAATGGTGATCTTGCGCTGGAACATTACCGGCGGTACCTGGAGCTGGATCCCGATTCATCGCGGAAAGTGGCGATCCTGCAGTGGATGCAGGAGCAGGAGAACCTTCTGGCATCGCCACCGGCGACGGTGGCCGGCGAGGGGTTGCGCGAGGACGAGCGGCGCCGGCTGGCCATCAAGTATTACACCGACGGGTTGGATGCGATGAAGGCCGGGGACGAACGGGAAGCGATGGATCAGTGGACCCAGGCGGTGAGTGTCGATCCGTGGCATGCCGGGGCCAACTTCCAGTTGGCCGGCGGTGCCAGGAAGAAAGCCGCGACGGAACTGCGCAGGGGGCTCGAGTGCCTTGACCGTGCGCTGCGCATGGAACCGGACAATGAACAGTTCGTGGAACTGAAGCGGCAACTTGAGGACGACCTGTCGCGGCTGGAGGAGTAGGCGGGACACCGGCGTTGGTTGAGGGATTCTTGTTACGTCATTTCATGTCCGCCTGGATGTCCTGCTAATTCATGGTCCTGCTTTGATGACAATATGCATTCTGTTGTGGGTTCGAGACCTGCAGACAAGTAGTGCATTCTACGATGAAGTGTCCCGTCATGTCCTGATGTCCGTGATTGATTGAACCGCGATTGATTTGAATCCGGTAAAGGTACAATTCGTTTCTGCCTTGCCAGGGTGCTTTACAGTCAGGTAGTTTTCAATCGAAAGATACAGATGTGTCAGTTGAGGGAGGATGCAATGAAAGATGCCCCGAGGGTGTTTATCAGCTATGCCCGTTGTGATCGGGACGATGCATTGAAGCTGTATGAGCGGCTCAGTGCCGATGGTTTCGCTCCCTGGATTGATGAACGTTCCATGCCTGCCGGCGCGCGTTGGCGGTCGACCATAGAAAACGCCCTGCGCGGGAGCGATTTCTGCATCGCCATGCTGTCACCAGGATCAGTCGACAGGAAAGGGTATGTTCAGAAGGAGATAAGGCTGGCGCTCGACATTCTTGATGAATACCCGGAGGACCGGATTTTCCTGATTCCAATCAGACTCGCGGCGTGCACGCCAAGCCATCCGAAACTGCTTGACCTGAACTACACTGATTTTTTCCCCGACTGGGAAAATGGTTACATAAAGGTAAAAAACTCCATGAAGCCGGACTGTGACGATCCACGGGGTATCCGTGTCAGTATACTCATCGGGCATTCGCTGGAAAAACCGCTGCCGCGCGCCGTGGAAATGGCCAAGCACGCGGCGATCCAGTTCAAGATGTCGAGCCTGGAACTGGATATATCCATCGACCTGGCCACCAGGGACACGCTCCGGCGGGAGTTGGCGGGACAGTGTGATCTCCTGATTTACTACGGGCATGGTTCGAGAGATGGTAACCTGATTTTTACCGATGGACCGTTGAATGGCGCGGACTGTCAGGCGGATCCGGTATACGGCGACGGGATGAGCAGGCTTGCCTGCTTTCTGGTCTTCGCATGTTTCGGAAGCAGGTTCGCACGTTCCCAATCCTGTCCATGGGTTGCATTCGATGACCCGATTCTGCAGACGGCACCGCGGGGATTCATGCACACATTGGTGAAAGAGCTTGCACGCAACGATTTTAGAACGGCATTCACCAGGACTCTCAGTTCAAGAAAGACAGCAAATACATCTTCAATGGATAAGAAGATCGTTTTTTCTGAGAAACAATTGCCTCCTCTGGTGATCGCAAGGGGGGCTCCTCATTTTTCACGACTGTCTCCGGCCATAGGAAACACCTTCCACTGGGAGATCGAGAGAGGGAAGACAGGGCAGGTGGATTTCTCGGCCCATCACGATCCTTTTGTCGGCCGCATGGAAATGCTCAGTGAATTGTTGAAGCTGCCGGAGCCCGATTCCGATTTCGAAAAAATAAGGACATTCTGGGTGCATGGCGATCCCGGCATGGGTAAATCCGCCCTGCTCCGCCAATTCGCACTTTCGGTACATGACACTGCCTTTCATGATCATGATGAACCTGTGTGGCTGCTTCACATGTACTGCTGCGATCTCATATCGACCATGCATCTGCGCCGCGAGTTCCTGGCCAGGGCGTCAAAACTCTATGAATTGCGGAATGGAATCGAGACCGTGGACAACCTTGCGTGTGAGATCGAGATTCGTCCGGGTAGGCATGTCTGGATTTTCGATGATGTCAGCTACAGTTCGAGCAGGATCGATGACGACAGCGAGGTTGAGAATCTGTTCAGGGATCTGATTCGTTCCGCCCGTAGTTCTGCTTTGACCCTCCAGGTGGTGGTGAGTTCCCGTCGTTCCGGTCCGGTTGAGTGGCGGTCCCTGAAGGTGGAGAAGCTTGCTGTCGAAGATGCTGTGAAGATGGCGGAAGTATTGAGTGCGGGTGCGGATCGGTCTTTCGATGGTTCAGACCGGTTGGGCGCGGAGTTGTTGTTCAGCATAGTTCGGAATCATACCGGTCTTTTCAAGCGGAGCCTGGTTTTTTCACTCAAGTCGGGAATGGGTTTTCAGGACTATGCCGATTGTTTGCAGAGGGCGGGGACGAGTGAACAGAATTCAATGCTGGATCTTTCGAGGAGGATGTTCGGGATAGAGTGCGGCAAATTGAAAGAGATGGAGTCGCGGAATGGATTCAGCTATACGAGGTTTCTCGGTGTCATGTATGAACTGGTGAAACGGTGCGGATGGTTCACTCTTGAAGAACTCGATGGATGGTTCAAGGGGATCCTCGTAGTTGGTGCAGGCACCAGGAAGCGGCTGACCGCCTATGAGAACGGTATCAAGCTGCTCGCGGCGCTTGGATTGCTTTCCGCTGAAAAACGTGATCGTGAAACAGTATATGTCGTTCCGCCGAATCAGAGGACGCTCGTGCAATCGATAGGATCCGAAATGGATGGTGAAATGAAACAGGCACTTGCAGGTGTGCCGGTCAGGGCGATATCCCATACCATTTCCATGGCGTTGGAGCGTTTGGGCAGGGAGGGACCGCGTGCTGTGGTGGAGTTGCTGTCATTCAATGCCGGTGAATATGCTCCGATGGCAGGCGATGTCGAAGTACTGCGACAGATTCTTGGCGGCTTGCTGATAAAGGCTGAGCTATATGATTTCCTGGATGACAGGGAGCGGGAACTGGCCGCGTATGATGACATTGTCATGTTTCATGATGATGTCGGGAAGTTACATGGATACAGTAGTGATGAAGGTGTGGCGGAACAGGTGGCGACAGCGCTCTGTAACAAGGGCGTGCGCTTGGGCGCGCTGGGCCGGACTGAGGAGGAAATCGCGGTGTACGAAGCGGTCGATGCGCGCTACGGAGGG
>JAFGDC010000235.1 GCA_016932295.1 candidate division CSSED10-310 bacterium | reverse complement strand
CCTCGTAATACCGCCAACCCACGAAAGCACCCTCACCACCGTCCGCCACGAGGGAGGGGTTGGAAGCTATATAGCCGTTCTGGGAAATGAGGATCCCACCCGAAGCCCATTGCGGTACGCCGGTGGATGAAACCCGCTGTCCGTAAACGGTGGTATGGCCGCCACGGTAATCCTGCCAGGCGACGAATGCTCCACCAGTGCCGTCGCTGCATACCCGTGGTCCGCACCCGGACATGGTATCGAAGCAGACCTGGACGCCCTCGTCACCCCAGACGCGATCACCATCGCCATTGAATTCTTGTACGAAGATCCCGTCTCCCTCCTCCTTGCCCAGAGCCTTGACTGGATCGACGGTGGTCCACACCACTACATAGCCGCCATCGGGCGTGTTACAGAGATGGTGAGCGTACTGTCGCTGCGGTGAATCAGTCACCGGGAGATTCACCGCGGGATCGTTGCTCCATGCGGCATGAATCGTGCTGCCGGCAAGCATCACCAACCCCGCCAGTAGTATTGCCGTAACACACTTCCTTACTGCCTTCATATCCATCTCCCTTTAATACATGGTGTTTGTTCGCTCAAAACCTGCTTTTGCCCATTCACCGGATGTTCCTCCGCCAGTCCTGCTCACCACGGCTCCGGACTTATCGGATGAACCGCCGGAGATTGTAAAAAACATGAAACGGTGTGTCACATGTGATGTTCATACCAGGAAATTTTTTATTCAAGTCAATGTCCCCGCCGATTACCCGGCGCTGCGCGCAGCTCAATGGAAAACCGGCTTTCACCTTGACAGGGGCGGTCGGGTGTCTGATAACAACAATACCACCTCGACGACGAAGACGAGGAGGGATGTGTTTGATGAGTGGGCGCGACAGGAGGGACTATGAGAAGATATCCCATCCCCATGGTGGCGGGACCGGTGGCGATGAGTCCGGAAATTCTGGCTGTGGGAGCCAGGGAATATGGCTCGGCGGATCTTGAGCCGGAGTTTTTCGAACTTTACAATGAGACAGGGGAGCGACTTGGGCGCTTGATGGGAACCGGGAACCAGGTGGTGCTCATGTCCGGTGAAGCCATGCTGGCGTTGTGGGCTTCCCTGCGCAGTTGTTTGGCGCCCGACGATCGAGTGGTGGCCGTGGCGACCGGGGTGTTCGGATATGGTCTTGCCGAGATGGCGAAAAGCATAGGTTGCAAGGTCGAGGTGGTCGGCTGGGGCTATGACGAAACCATCTCCGATCTGAGCAAGGTGGAGAAGGTCATTCGATCGTTCAGACCAAAGATGATCACAGCCGTTCATTGCGAGACACCGTCGGGCACACTCAACCCGCTGGCTCGCCTGGGACGTTTGAAGGAGGAACGGGGAGTTCCCCTGCTGCTGGTGGATGCCGTCTCCAGCATCGGAGGCGCCCCGGTGGAGGCGGATGCGTGGCATGTGGATCTCTGTGTGGGTGGCTCCCAGAAATGCCTCTCCGCGCCGCCCGGTATGTGTTTCCTTTCGGTGAGCAAGGTGGCGTGGTACGTCATGGATGAAGTCAGGTACCAGGGATACGATGCGTTGCTGCCCTTCCGGCATGCGGTGGAGCAGGCCTACTTCCCCTATACGCCGCACTGGCATGGAGTCGCGCAGTTGCATCGCGCCGCGGGTTTGCTGCTTGATGAAGGAATGGAGAATGTCTTCAATCGACATGAGCGGGTCGCCGATATGTGCCGGAAGGGATTGAGGGAACTGAGCCTGGAGCTGTTCCCCGCTGCCCAGGCGGTGGCTTCGCCCACGGTCACGGCGGTGAATATCCCCTATGGATGGACATGGAATTCCCTGAACGAGCGCTTTCGTGATCACGGACTGGTGGTGTCAGGATCCTTTGGACCCCTTGCCGGCAAGGTTTTCAGATTGGGTCACATGGGCAGTCAGGCGAATGAACGTCGCATGGAGCGTGCGCTGGAGGTCATTGTTTCGGTTCTGAAGCAGGTATGAGGAACGAGCCCCCCGCGCGGCGAGCGCTCCGGTGCAGCGGCGCATTCCATCCCAACCAGGCCGATGCATGCCCAGGCTCGACCGGCCGGCTGGATTATTGCGGCAACGGGCTGGCCGGTGGGGACAAACCTCTGGATGAATACAGTGTCAAGGGTATCCATAGGCAGGGGGGATGAGCGCCCAAGCGCTGCCGCTCCCGGCGGAGACCTGCATGCGACCCTGAGCAATCTGCGGATGGCCATCGGCTTCATGGAAAAGTTCTCCGCCACCACCGACCGGGGGCCGCGGCTGTTGGTCCCGATGTGCGCCATGTGGGACGGGATGCGCCTGGAGATTGGTTCGTGACCTGCAGGCCCACCCGCCGGGAATGACGTAGACGACCGGTGTCGGCCGTGGGTAGGATGCAATCCCGGAGGATGGATGTGCCATGATGATGAGCGGATCCGATCCGGTTAGCGTGCAATGAACGGATCGTGCACGATGGGTGATGCTACCGAAACGAAAGGGGTGAGCCATGTTGTCGTACGAAGAAGCCAGACGATTGTTGAAAGGGTATGACGAGCAGGATGACAAGGCCAGCGATCAACAGAAGGGTATACCGAGACCGGATATGTGGAAACGATACCCTGATGGTGCGCCGCTGGTGGATCTGGTGCCATACGAAAAACTGTCGGTCGGGCGCAATCCGCTATTGGACCTGGTTATCGCGCGTAAAAGCAGGCGCCGTTACCTGGACCAGGCCCTGAGCCTCGAAGAGCTGTCGTTCCTGGTATTCGCGGGTCAGGGAGCGACGAATATGTATCGTGACAGGAACGGCGTGGTAACCCGCGCCGATCGGACGTTTCCTTCCGCGGGAGGACGGTATCCATTCGAAACATATCTGTTGGTTCAGAGGGTCGAGGGTCTCAAGCCGGGATTGTACCATTACCAGCCATTGCGGCACGGCATCAGCCTGCTGAACGAGGATCCCGGTTTACCGGAACGGCTGGTGGCCGCCTGCTGTGGGCAACGCTTCATCGCGGATGCCGGCGTGGTCTTTATCTGGACGGCGCTGCCCTATCGCACCGAATGGCGCTACATGGAATACGGTGAAAAGTTCGTGGCGCTGGATGCCGGGCACCTCTGCCAAAACGTCTACCTGGCGGCGGAAGCCATAGAAGCCGGTGCCTGTGCCATCGGCGCGTATTTTCAAGAGCGTGTCGACGAGTTGCTGCCCATCGATGGCGTGGAGGAATTCACCGTGTATCTTGCCCCGGTGGGAAAAGTCCGCGCGGTGCCCAAGGTGATGGTGAAAACAGCCGTTCTGGAGCGCCTGGCAGGCACCTATGTACTTGATTTTCCCGAAGGTGAAGGCCGGAAACTGTGCATCGCGCTCCGTGGTAATGTACTGTCCCTCGAACCGGAAGGGGCTGATCCACACGAACTGACCGCCGAATCGGAAACCGTTTTCCATCTCAAGGGTATCGAGGATATCAGGATTATCTTCGAATGCGACGAACAGGGGAAAGCCATCGGACTGATACTGGATCAGGCGGGTAAGATGGCAAATGCCCGCAGGTTGAAAGTATGAGCAGGCGGGAAAAGGATTTCGCGGCGCATCATCATTCGGTGCAACCTGATTACCTGACCTGGTACAAATACCGCATGAACGTGAAGACAGATCCTGATACGGTTTCCCTCATGAGCAGCGGTCTCGCCACCGCCTGGCGGGACATCTCGCCGGTGGTCGCGAGCGACGATGCGCTGGCCGCCCTATTCGATACGCCTAATCCCTGGGGGCTGCCCCGGCTGTTGGATGCTCTGGCGAAAAGATACCTGGTGAAGGTTGAACAGGTGCTTCCGGCACAAGGGGCGACCAACGCCCTGTATCTCGCCTGCCGGAGCCTGCTGGAGCCCGGTGACCACGTCCTGGTGGAGTCGCCGGGGTACGAGCCGCTTTGGATGACACCGACGGCTTGCGGAGCGATAGTCGGACGGTTCCATCGTGACCCGGCCGGCCGGCTGGATCTCGAAGCGCTGACCGCGGAGATGAGGCCGGACACAAGGCTGGTCATTCTTACCAATCCTCACAATCCCTCGGGTGTCTGGACGGACCGGCTAGTCATGAAAAACGTTTACCGAACCGTCAAACGATGTAATCCGACCGCGATGCTGCTTGTTGATGAAATTTATGGTGAAGCGGTGGAGCCACGACCCGAATCGGCGGTTCACCTGGGGGACGATGTTCTGGCCATCAGCAGTCTCACCAAGGTGTTCGGCATGAGCTGCCTGCGTTGCGGGTGGCTGCTGGGACCGGCTGCCGCAGTGGATCGGATCAGGAAACTCCAGGTGCTGGTGGATGGGATCGGTTCCAACTACCTTGAAGCCCTTGCCACCAGGGTCATCAATGATCTCGACCGCCACCGGACGGGTGCGCTGGCGGTAATGGCCGCCAATCGCGAAATCATGGTCACCTCGACCCGCCGGCTCATGGAAAAAGAACTGGTCAGTGGTATGGTACCCGATTTCGGTTGCATCTACTTCCCGGCGATCATCGACTGCCCTTCCTCCCTGACGCTCAGCTCATATCTGGAGACCAGGTGGAAACTCTTCACCGTACCGGGTGAATTTTTCGCCATGCCGGGACATCTTCGAATCGGGCTGGGCGGCGATTCGGCGCATCTCGAGGTGGGGCTTGAAAGGTTGGAACAGGGGCTCGTGGCATTCCGCGCCAATCGCGGTTGATGAATACGCAAGTCTAAAAAGCCGGTCACGGGGATCAGTTGGATTGAGGCGATCGGTAGCATAACCAGTATTCGCCGGTCCATTGCATCATCCAATCCGGTGCAACGCCCTGCGCGATCAGCGCATGCCGGTCAGCGCTTCTTCTTTGTTGTGCGAAGGGTGATGATGCACCAAGAGGAGCAGCAGTATGGGAGTGCTATCGCAATATCCCTGGAGAACAGTGCGAGGATGCCAAGGAGCAATGAAACGGCCAGCCCTGTTCCGGATCCCGTGGTGATGTGTAGCGGCAGGGTGGTCAGGCAGCCCAGGATGAGATTGGTGGCGAGGTGCATCGAGAATTCTACGGCGTTGCACACCGGCTCGAGCTGCGAGCCGATCGTGGCGAGGATGGTGCCCGCCATCGCCGAGCAAAGGTCGCCGGTGAGTAGCCGGAGGAAGTGGAAAAGTTGCAGGATGAACATGATGTGCTAGAGATAAGAGACCCGTTGGAAGGCTTGCGGATCCATGCCGTGGACGGCGAAGCAGCAGCGGATGAGAAGCCTCTCCAGGGTGCGCGGGAAAAGGCAGTAGAATCCGTTGAACCTTCCCACCCGCGGCTCGAGTGTGCGGAAGGTGAAGTGTGGGGCATCGAAACAGAAGAAGCCTTCGGAACACGCCAAGGTGATGGCCAAGGTGATAGCCAGGAAGATGGTGACCGGAATCAGTGCCGGAATTGTGGCGACGATCCGTTGTCCTCTCGTCTATCCATCACACATGTCCGTTCCCGGCGGATGCCTGATGCTGTCAACAAGTTTGATTCAATGAATATACATGATACATTACAGCGCCTGTGGCGTTATGGTAAGGCAGCTGGAGGAGCGGTCCGGCCGTGGCGCGAGAGTCAATGTACATACTTGAAGGAGGGGAGGAAGCCATGACCGGGCATACACCCACCGGTGCGGGTGGCAGCAGTTTCGAGGAAGTGGACCTGGGAACGGTGTTCGCGGCGCTTGATCTGCGACCGGGAGCGGTACTGCTGGACCTTGCCTGCGGGCGAGGTTTCTACAGCCTCCATGCGGCTCGACATACACCGGTTTCGCATATCTACGCAGTGGATCTCTGGTCCGAGGGACTGAACGGATTGCGGGAGAATATAGCGCGCGAAGGACTGCACACTATCGAACCGGTGCCGGCCGATGCAGGGAAGGGATTGCCGTTGCCGGCCGGCGCGGTGGATCGTTGCCTGGTGGCGACCGTGCTGCATGATTTCGTCGATGATGGTGTGCATGCACGGGTGCTGGAGGAACTAGCCAGAGTGATGAAACCCGATGCGAAGCTGGTGATCATTGAATTTCACAAGGTTGATTCCGACAAGGGGCCGCCAAGGCGGGTTCGATTGTCGCCCGAGGAAGTCGGCGACCTGGTTGCACCTGCGGGTTTCCAATGTGGAGGGAGCGTCACGGTGAGTCCCCGGCACTACATGTGTGAATGCGCAATGCATGTAAAAGTTGTTGCCGATCAATAACTTTCGAACATCCCGTTGATCGGCTTGAAAACATGCGCGAGATTATCGTTTCTAACGGAAACTAAATGGGTCGATTCTTGACATCTGTAAAATGAAAGTTTATTAGGGGATGAATGTTTTTGATACATGAAATGGTTCAGGGCTCTTCTTCAATGGTGTTGAAGTCAGGTTCTGCGCCGAAATCCACGAAAGGAGCATGGAATGGTACGAAGGTGGATTGAACCGGTGGTCTCGTTGGCAGCCGTTCTTGGTATGGTTGCCGCAGCGGCGGCCACCTGGGCGGCGGCTGGTCCGCCGGAACTCGGTGCCGCGGAGACTTTCTGGCGGAGCGGGTATTCCGCGGACGATCCATGGCGTGAAACCGTGCCCTGGTTCACCGACTGGAACCAGGACGGCCGGTTGGATCTTCTTGCCGGCCGGGACGACGGCCGGATCAGGCTTGCTTTGAACACTGGCACCGCGGCGGCGCCCGTGATGGATGATCAGGGTTTCCTGTCAACCGGAGGTTACGGTTATATCGCAGTCGGGTGGCGCGCTTCGCCCGTTCATTTTGACTGGAACGCCGATGGCCGGCGTGACCTCATCGTGGGTGAAGGGAGCGGGTGCATCAGTTATTTTCAGAACCAGGGCACCGACACTTCTCCGGTGTTCGGCTCCGGAGTCCGGCTCACATCCGGTTATACCGACATCGATGTCGGGTCGGAAGCGCATCCCTTTCCCGTCGACTGGAACAATGACGGAAGGGACGATCTGATTGTCGGTGCACAGGACGGCAAGGTGCACCTTTTCCTGAACAGCGGTTCCCAGGCTTCGCCCGAACTCGATGCCGATGTGCATGTGCAGGTTTCGGGAAGCGATCTTTCCGTTGGCTACCAGTCGAAGCCATGGGTCACCGACTGGAACGGCGACGGCAAGAAGGACCTGGTGGTAAGCGGCAACGCAGGAGACAAGCTGTCGCTGTTCGTGAACACGGGAACGGATGCCAATCCGATCTTCGCGGCCGAACAAGTCTTGTTTACCCGATCGACAGTGGTTCGGATGGGCGATTACGTGAGGTTCTGCCTGGCTGACATCAACGGCGACGGCAGTGAGGATCTGGGCATTATCCCCTTGTGCGGGATCGTTATGTACTATGCCAATCATGGCACCGATGCCGCTCGGGAGTACAGTGTCGCAACATACGTGCAGTCGGACCCTCCGCAGCAGCACACCTTCATGGAGGGGCTCAGTTTTCCCAGGGTAGTGGATTGGGATGAGGACGGCCGCAAGGACCTGTTGCTGCATCCGGCCTGGTTCGGTCAAATGTACGTGGCCTTCAACACGGGGACTGAAACGGTACCCTCTTTTACGTCGCACATGTTCCTGCCGTACCTGTCCAGTAACTCCTGGTACATCCCTCCTGAAGTGGTCGACTGGAACAACGACGGCAAAAAGGATTTGATACTCAACAACACTGACTGGGCGGGAAGAGGCGACATCTTTCTGCTCACCAATATCGGTGAGAACTATGCACCGGAGTTTTCAGCGCCCCAGCAACTGATGGCCGGTTATTCAGACCTCGGTCCGAACCATGCCCGTGGCGTCGAAGTGGCTGACTGGAACATGGACGGCAAGAAAGACCTGTTGGTTGGGACTGATGAATATCCGGTGGCCTACAATTACGTGTACTTGAATCAGGGTACCGATGCGGCACCGGTGTTCAATGCCGGAGAGACCCTCGATTTCCACGAAAACGGATATACCGCGCCGATTCCCGGTGAGCACAACTACTTTCCGCATGTCTGGGACTGGGAGGAAGACGGAGATCCGGATATTTTTACCGATCGGCATGAGTATTGGCAGGGGATCAGGAGCTTCGTCAACAGCGGCAGCGCCGCCTTGCCCTATCTTACCGATCAGGGCTTTATTCCCGCTGGATCCGGTTACATCGGCGGCGGTCATCTGAATGCCGAGACCACCGACTGGGATGAGGACGGGCGCAAGGATATCATCATGGGCATGTACCAGGGTGAGATGCGGTTGTACCGCAACGGTCAGGCCAATCAGACGGCACCCCATGAAGCCTCGTATGTCAGTGTGGCCGGAGTCTCAGACTTTACCGTCAGTCTCAACTGGACCAATTCCACCGACGAGGATTTCGCCGGCGTAATAGTAGTGCGCTCCAACGATCCCATCACCTGGCGGCCCAGTGACCGCCAGCGCTACCATGTGATACCCGGTATCGAGGTAGCGCCGGGAGTTGAGGTCGTGTATAAGGGAGCCCTGGATTACCCGGGAGTTCCCTGGACGGATTCGGGCCTCAGTCCGGCCACCCGGTATTATTACCGGCTGTTCACCTTCGATGCCGTGCTGCCCCAGTATTCAGTTGCCGGCGTGGAAGTCACCGCGTTCACCGGCGGCGACACGCCCACCCCCGGTCCCAGTTCCACCCCGACGCCGTCTCCGCCGCCTTCACCAACCCCGACTCCCGGTCCCGCCGGACCACCGTCTTTCGGCGACAAAACCGCGATTCTCAGAGACGCATACCGGTTGGTGGATGCATGGTGGTGGTCCGCCGAAACCAATATCTGGCCGACCGACTGGAACAATGACGGCAAGATCGATCTGCTTGCCGGCGTACGCGACGGCTATCTCGAAGTTTCATTGAACAGCGGCACGACCACATCACCGCATATGGAAGACAGTTTTCGAGTCCAGATGGATTACGGCTACATCCAGGTGGGAGATTGGTGGGCATCCCCCGCCCATTATGACTGGAACACGGACGGCCGGCGTGATCTGCTCATAGGGGAGAGCTATGGCCGCGTGTGGTACCTGCAGAATCAGGGCTCCGATTCGTCGCCGTATTTCGTGAGTTACGGCTATCTTCAGGCGGGCTATTCGGATCTGGATGTGGGGTATCAGGCCAATCCTTACCCGGTGGACTGGAACAGCGATGGCAAGGTCGATCTACTGGTGGGCGGCAGCGAGGGGGGAATTGACTATTTCCGCAATACCGGCACGCCATCCTCACCGAGCCTCGAGAACGGTGTGACGCTCCAGGTGGGATATACGGACATCGACCTGGGGTACGACTCGCGACCGCAGGTGACCGATTGGGACGGCGACGGCAAGAAGGATCTCATCTGCTCCGGTGATTGGGACACGATACTCTGGTACTTCCACAACACGGGCACCGACGCCGAGCCCTCCTTCACCACCCAGGAAGCACTCTCGGGTGAGTACAGCGCCATCACCATGAGTTGGGCGAGTTCGTGGGCGTTCACCGATATCGATGGCGATGCGAAGGAAGACCTGCTGGTCACGGACAGTATGAGCGCGGTGCTGAACTACCATAACCAGGGAACGAACGACAACAGGATTTATCGTGAAGCGACCTATCTCCCCGGTGACGAACCGACGCAAATCATGGCTTACTATACAACTCCGCGCGTTATCGACTGGGACGAGGACGGCAGCAAAGACTTGTTCATCACCGCCGGTTGGGATAACCGTCAATATGTTCTGCTGAACAGCGGCACGAACGCCAGCCCGGAATTCAAGGGACAGGTCTGTCTGACCACCACCGCCGACCGCAAAATCGGTTTCAACGACAACACGTATGCCACCGTCGCCATCACGGACTGGGACAACAACGGCAAGAAGGATCTCCTCATCACCCGTACTGACTGGACCAACGACGGCCAAGTGTATCTTTATGTCAACAATGGGGAAAACTATGCTCCGGCCTTTGGTTCACCACAACTGTTGACCAGCGGATACGGGGAAATCGGGCCGCAGGAGACCAGGGGCGTGGAAGTGGTGGATTGGAACGGCGACGGCAAGAAAGACCTGCTGCTGGGCACCGGCAACTGGACCGGCAACGGCACTCCCAATTACATCATGTTGAACGAAGGAAGCGATGCCGCTCCACAATTCTCCACCTTCACTCCTCTCATGTACGGGTTCTACAACAACCTCGTCCAGTCGACCTATCTCGCCGGGGCCAATATCTGGGACTACGACGAGGACGGTGACCCGGACATCTTCGTCAACGACCCGGATGAATACAGCAAGCTCCGGATGTATACAAACACCGGATCCCACGCCTCCCCCCACCTGGTTCGCTCAGGTCTCATGCAGGCCGGCCCGGTCGATATCCAGCTCTCCCGTCAGATCATGGCCGAGGTAGCCGACTGGAACGCCGACGGCCGTAAGGACCTAATGGTGGGAGATCGGCCTGGTGTGAGCTACTACCCCAACCAGCAGGCCGCCCTGACCGCGCCGCCCGAAGTCACTACTCTGGCGCAGGCCGGTGCCAACGACACTTCGATAGCGCTGACCTGGACCAATCCCGCCGTCAACGATTTCGCCGGCGTCATCATGGCAAGGTCGGAGAATCCCATTGCGTGGCGGCCGTCGACCCGGCTGCACTACCACGTGAATCCGGGTACCGAAGTAGCGCCAGGCGTTGAGATCGTATACCGGGGCGCCGCCGATCATTCCATCGTCCCATGGATAGACGGCGGACTTGCACCGGGAACTGCCTGTTACTACCGTGCATTCGCCTATGACCAGATTCTGCCGCAATACTCCGTCAACGGATATGAGGTAATGGCCTCGGCCGCATCCCCCTCGCCGACTCCTTCCGAAACACCCATGATCCCCACGGAAACATCCGTTCCCACCGCCACCAGCACCCCGACCGCATCTCCCTCGCCTACCAACAGTCCCACAAGTACCAACACCCCGCTGCCTTCGGCCACTCCAATGCCCCTGCCTGTCCCCACTCTCGGTGGTTCCGGCATTCTCCTGTTGCTTGCGGTGTTTGGTTTCGGCCTGCTCGGAGTCCGGCATCGCATGCGGTGATCTTCAACTGGAATTACAGAAGGGGGTGCGTGATACGCGCCCCCCTTTTCAATTCAAATCATTTGCCGGCCGTCCGGGCCTTGCTGACCGGGGAATGGTGCCCCGATTGGTTTCGAAGCTCGATCAGTCTGAATCCAGCGTCTTGATCAGCAATCCCGAACGCAGCTTCGGTTCGAACCAGGTGGACTTGGGCGGCATCACCAACCCTGCATCCGCCACCGCCATCAATTGCTGGATCGAGGTGGGGAAGAGCGTGAAGGCGACCGCCGCGCCCTGGTCCACCCGACGTTCCAATTCTTCCGGTCCCCGTATCCCACCGATGAAATCGATTCGAGTGCTGGTACGCGGGTCATCGATACCGAGTATAGGGGCGAACAGGTTGGCTTGCAGAACGGCGACATCGAGGCTGCCTACCGGATCGGCGGTGGGATAGCTGCCCGGTCTGGCTGTCAGGCAATACCACGAACCGTCCAGATACATACCGAACCGCTTGGGTTCTCCAGGTTTTTTCTGCGGTGTTTCGCTGATCTCGAATCGAGCATCGATGGCTTTGAGGAACGCCTCGTTGGAGAGTCCCGCCAGGTCCAGTACCACGCGATTGTAATCAAGAATCCTGAGCTGATCGTGAGGAAAAACAACCGCGAGGAAATGGTCGAATGGTTGCCGGCCGGCTGCCGGCAGGGCAGCCCGCCGCTCTCTCCCCACTCGCGCCGCCGAGGCAGTGCGATGGTGACCGTCCGCCACGTAGAGCGCCGGTATCGCTGCCAGCAACTCCCTGAGTCCGGCGATATCCTTCGGTCCGTCGATCACCCACACTTCGTGACCGATGCCGTCTTCCGCGGTGAAGTGGTAGAGAGGTTTACTCTGGGTCAGCCGCGCCACCATTCGATCGATCGCAGCCACCGCCCGGTAGGTGAGGAACACGGGTCCGGTGTTGGCATTGGTAACGGCGATGTGCCTGGTGCGGTCGTCCTCCTTGTCCCGGCGGGTGTGTTCGTGTCTCTTGATAGCGCCCTGTTCATACTCCGCGACGCTGGCACCGCCAACGATACCCACCTGTCGGTGTGAACCCATGGTTTGCGCATAGAGGTAGAACGCCGGGTTGGCTTCCCGCACCAGGCGGCCGTGTTCCATGAGGTTGTGCAGATTTACCCTGGCCTTTTCATACACCGAAGGATGGTGAGGATCGGTGCCGGCTGGAAGATCGATTTCGGACCTGACCACGCGCAGGAACGAGAGGTCGTTCTCCTCAGCCAGCAGCGCTGCTTCCGCGGTGGAGACCACGTCATAGGGATAGCTCGCGATCCGGGATTCGAGACCTGGCCGCGGTCGCCAGGCCCGGAAGGGGATGAGATCAGCCACGGTATGCTCCTTGTCGCCGGCTTCGAAGCGCACCGCGAGCCGTCGCCGGCGGAGCGCTCTCGACCTGTCGGAAAATCAGGCGTGCAACCGGGCGGCCGCCTTGAAGGTCAACCCTCGCTCGGTGAGTTTTCTCGCCGTCAGGTTCACGGCATCCCACTTGTCCAGGTAGTTGCGTGTCACATACTCAAATTCGCCGGCATCGATGATGTCCTGTTTCGCTCTGAAGTAATCCAGGATATCCGAAGGATGCTCTCGCCGCTCTTCCACTTCCAGATCGCCGCCTTCGTGTTTGGCGCTGATGTTCTTGACATGATCGGCGATTTCCAGCAGTTCGTCGCGGCGGTTGTATGGTTGGCGTACAATGGATTTGTAGGTTTCCGTGATGTGGTGTTCGAATCGCACATGATCGGTAAATCCAAGTGCACTGCGGATCTCGGCCGAGATCTCGATGGTCTCGTTGTTGACGCTGTTGGAAAAATTGAAGCCGATGAGCGATGTGTCATTGTCCGGACCGGAGAAGAGCTTGGCGCCCAGAAGGGTCCAGAACGCTGCGAATGGATTGTCGTTGCCCATGTAGACAGAAATCTTGAACTGGATTCCGATACCCATTTTTCGCATGAGGTAACCCAGCAGGATGGTGCCGGGATTGACATTCAACACTTCGCGGACTCCGTACTTGGTGTAATAATACAGGAATTCTTCCAGCCACTTGAAGGGGTAATGATTGGGTTCACCAACGCCGCCGAAATAGCCGGTGATGGTGGCCGGTCCGCCGAGATGGACATTGGATCCGTCCGTTCCTTTCGTATCCAGCGTCTCAACCCAACTCGAGCCGATAATGTTCATGGCTGCCGCGAATGCCAGCACCTCACCGTCAGGTCCGTCCTGTTCCTTCATGTTGCGCACCCGGATGAACCGACCGGGTACCAGCGAGCGCTCCTTTATGGCCTTCCGGCAACCCAGGAAGAGCCATTCGAGATATTGGCAGGAACTAAGTTCCAGGGTCACCGCGTACGATTCGTCGAACTCCATTCGGCCGGCCTTGTCACCGAGGATCGAACGGCGGTACTCGTCGATGGGAATGAACGCCTGTTTCTCCCGTTGTTCCATTAACCATTCCAGTTCGGGAAGCCATGGTGAATCGATTGATTTCAGCCATGCCAGTTGATTCTCGAAACGGCCTGCGGCGGCCGCTTTCCGCTCGATTTCCGCCACGCCGCCATATTTGTCGATCACCGCCATCATGCCTCTTGTCAGGGCATTGCCGGGATCATCGAGGTATCGATTGATTGCATCCAGTTTTTCGGGGGGGATCTCAAACAGTCCATGCAAACCAGTCATCATGCTCTCCCTGTGAATGGTGTTACTGCCGTCTCTCAAAGACAGATTCAATAAATTCCGCGCCGCGCAGCAATCCCAAGGCTCCACCCGCGACGCTGTCCTCATCGTATACCTGCACCGCATCAGGCGGCCAGGTGGGATTCCATATCGCCACCGGCACCGGATCTCTGACGTGGATGCCGAGGTCCACGGGAGTCGGGTGATCCGGCAGCACCGCGTAGGTTACTTCCGTTCCGCGCCGTTCGATTCCGTCCATCACCCGTTGGATTAAACGTCGATCGAACATTTCAATGCACTTGATCTTCAATTCGAGGTTTCTCTCATGACCGGCTTCATCAGTGGCTTCCACATGAACGAACACGAAGTCGTGGTCGTTCAGAGCCGCCAGGCAGGCGTCCGCCTTTCCCTCGTAATTGGTGTCATAGAGTCCGGTTGCACCTTCCACGGTGATGACATCCATGCCGGCGTATACTCCCAGTCCCTTGATGAGGTCCACGGCGGAGATAACGGCGCCCTTGATGCCGAATCGCTCCATCATGGTGTGCATCTTGGGCCGCACGCCGGGCGACCATGGCCACAGCGAGTTGGCGGGCAGTTTCCCGGCCTCGCGGCGGGCTTGATTGACAGGATGACCGGCGAGGATTTCCCACGACTTCCGTATGATCCGATTGAGGCGCAGCGCCGTGGGTGCCGCCGCCTCGGTCTTGGGTGTGACCATCAGATCTTCGGCTCTTTCTCCGATGTGATCGTGCGGTGGTGCGCACTCCACCCGGGGATCACCGCCGGGAAGCACCAGCAGGTGCCGGTAACTGAGGCCGACATGGGTCCGGGCGCCGTTGGCGGCGAGCAACTCCTGGCACGCAGCCAGCAACCGCGTTGATTCTTCGGTGGTGATATGACCAGAGGAGTGGCTGCGGAGTTCGCCCTCCTCGATGGTGATGAGATTGATCCGCATGGCCATGTCATCGGCCGCGAGTTCCACACCCATGCTGGCGGCTTCCAGGACGCCGCGGCCCTGGAACGTCTCGTGCGGATCGTAGCCGAGCACGGACAGGTTGGCAACCGCCGACCCGGTGGGCAGGTCAGCTTCGATACTCACGAATCGTCCTGTCCGCCCTTCCCGCGCGATCCGATCGATGGCGGATTTGTCCGCCACCATCAGAGGCGTGCGGCCGTTCAGTCGCGCTACGGGGTAATCAGCCATCCCATCACCCAGGAACACCACGTATTTCATCATGCATACCTCGCCAACAGGAATTGTTTGAATTGTTCGTAGTCGATCGGCATCGTTTCGAAATGCTCGGTTCGTTCCTCGATTCCCGCCAGACTGGGTGGAACCTCCGGTTCACATCCCAGCAGCGAGATTATTTCCTCGGGGAACTTGGCTGGATGCGCTGTTTCCACCGAAACGCAGGGACACTCGGGTGCTTCCTCCGCCAGGAACCTTGTCAGTCCCGCCCAACCTACGGCGCCATGTGGTTCGAGAAGCAGGTGGTGTCTGTTCCAGGCCTGCTGTATGGTGACCCTCGTTTCCTTTTCGGAGATGCTCACCGCCCACAGGTCGCGTTGCATGCGCTGCATATCGGGTTGGCGGTGCAGCATGCCGGTCTCGTCCATCCAGCCACCGTACACATCGACCAGCCGCGCGAAATTGCTCGGATGTCCCACGTTCATTGCGTTGGAGATGCATACTCTGGATGGCGCTATTTTCTCGTATCTCCCCGTCTGCATGAATCGAGGCACCTCGTCATTGGCATTGGTGGCCACCACCAGGCGGCGCACCGGCAGCCCCATGTGCATCCCCATGACCACTCCCATGAGGTCTCCGAAGTTGCCACATGGCACCGAGAAGACAATCTCTTCCCCGGGCTTGGTCACGCGGGAGTAGGCATAGAAGTAATATACGATCTGCGGGATGAGCCGGCCGATATTGATTGAATTAGCCGAGGTCAGCCGCATCCCGCTCAGGTCGGGATCGGCGAAAGCTCGTTTCACCAATGCCTGGCAGTCGTCGAACTTGCCGCCGATACCGATGGTGGCGACATTTCCGCCAAGGGTAGTCATCTGCTTGCGCTGCCGGTTGCTTACTTCGGCTGGGGGAAAGAGCACCACCACATCGATGCGATCAACCCGGTGGAAGGCATGGGCAATGGCGCTTCCGGTGTCACCGCTGGTGGCGGTCAGGATGAGCAGCCGGCCGCCCTCCTGCTGCATGAGGGAACTCATCATCTGTCCCATCATGGTGGCGGCGAAGTCTTTAAAGGACGCCGTGGGGCCGCGGTCCAGCCGCATGACATGCGTGCGCTCCGCCACCAGTTCCAGCGGCACCTCGAATCGATAGACCCGCTCGCACATAACCTTCAGTTGCTCCGGTTCAAAGATACCGCCGGTGAATTTGCCGATGATGGCCTGAGCCACTCCGGAATAGTCCAGGTCGCGCAGGGACTCCAATTCCGCCGCTGTCACCTCGGGCATGCGAACCGGCATGTAGAGCCCCCGGTCGGGTGCCTGTCCGGTGAGAAGCGCCGTTCGCAGATCCACCTGGGGCGAGCTGTGATTCGTACTGTAGAACATCATCCTGGTCATGCCTCACCTTTCATGCATGGTCTCCGAAGCAGTCCACAACACGCATCAACGGGGCCGGTCGCAAGCAGCGCAGGGTCTGCATTCGGATGTGAAACCCGGTTGTCGGAGAAGTCTGTTCACCAAGACTGCCAGTGTAGCAGAGCCGCCGACCGGTGCAAAGGGATACCGGCGCATCTCTTTGGTTTCGATATAAGCCTGAAGTGGATCAGTAAAGAGGAGCGGTTGTCTGACGAAAAGCGCCTTCGTGTGCCTTTCGTGGTGTCTTTATCAGCGCCACTG
>JAFGDC010000234.1 GCA_016932295.1 candidate division CSSED10-310 bacterium | reverse complement strand
GTTCACAGGGCGACACAGTGTCTTTCAAACTGATCCCGGCACTACCACCGGCAGACAGAATCCGAGCCGGAATCCTTATGTCGAAACGAAAGGATCCGCGTGGACAGATTGACCGTGCGTCGTTAGACTGCGGTGGTTTATACATCCTGGCGGACAAGACTGCGGAGGTACACAGATGGCGGTCATTCACAGCAGGTTCAGGGACAGCGGCAAGGCGACGGTGGATCACTCGGCCTGCATTCTCTGCGGCAGATGCATCGAGATCTGCCCGGGCAAATGCCTCGTGATGAAAGATCGACTGATCGAAAACCGGGTAAGCAACCTGGGCTGCATCGGCTGCGGACACTGCATGATGGTGTGCCCGGAACACTGCATCAGCATCACCGGCAGGGATATCTCTTCCGCCGATCTGGTGGAGTTGCCGGCCCCGGATTCGGTGGCTTCGGTCGAAGCCCTCGAGGCACTCCTGCAAACCCGCAGGAGCGTTCGCTTCTTCAAGGACAGACCACTCGAGCCGTTCCTGCTCGATCGAATCGTGGCGATGGCGGCCACGGCGCCCATGGGTATTCCACCCTGGGATGTGGGCTGCGTCATCATCAACGGCAGAGAACGGGTGAAAGAACTGGCCGGCGGCATTCTCAAGGGTTGGCAAGGATTCCTCCAGACGATGCTTCGGCCGTGGGTACTGAAACTGCTGCGGCCGTTCCTGGGTAGTCGCAGATTTGATGTGTTCGCCCACTTTCTGCGACCTCTGGCGCTTGAATACAGCGCCGGCGTGGCGGCCGGTGAGGATCGGCTGTTCTACGGCGCACCGGCCGTACTGCTCTTCTACCATTCACCCTACATCGAATCATCCGACGCCATGATCGCCTGCACCTATGCCATGCTGGCCGCCCACTCCATGGGAATCGGCACCACCATGATCGGCGCCGCCGCCCCCATCCTCGCGCGCAACCGGGAACTGTGCCAGCGATTCGGTGTCCCGGCTGGGTACATTCCGTCCATCGCCCTGATCCTTGGATATCCAGCGGTGGAATTCAAGCGCACGGTGCGACGCAGGTTCCTGTAATCATTTTCCGGCGGAAATTACGGCGAACAGCCGCACTATGGCCGACACGGCTTGACACCGGCAGCTTCAGCACGCACAGTGCTGCATATCAAGGAGGCGAGTATGCTCATCGAAAAACTGCGGGAACTGGCCGTGACTGAAGCAGGCGATGTCCGGGTTGCAACCGTCCGGATCGGCATCTCCTACACGGCGGTCACGCTGGAAGACAACCGAACGGGATTGGCCTACACCAGGCGGGACGACCTCGCCGCCTGCTGTGGTGTGCTGCGAGAAGCCGGCTCCCTGGCGGGAGGACCGGTCCATGAACTGCTGGCAATGCTGGGCGATGCCCACGGCCTGCGCGCATCCGTGGCCCTGGCGGCGGCCAACGCACTGCTCAACAGGTCGGAGCTGGACTACGCAACGGGCGACGTGCTCGACGAATTACGTCTTGAAGATGGTGAACACATGGCCATGATCGGCTTTTTCGGACCACTCATACCAAAGCTCCGCGCCCGTGGCCTCCGGCTGTCCGTGTTCGATCGGAATATCGAACATCCCGCGGTCCTGCCCATGACCGAGCTGCCCCGCGTCCTGCCGGACTGCACCAGCGCCATTGTCACCGCAACTTCGTTGCTGGACAGCAGTATCGAGGACCTGCTGCCGCTGTTGACCAACTGCCGGGTCGCGGCCATGACCGGTGCTTCCACTCCACTGGCGCCGGCGGTCTTCGCGAAGACGCCCATCAGTCTGCTCTCAGGAGTAATCTGCGAGGCTCCCGAAGCCATTCTTACCATCATCGGCGAGGCGGGTGGAACTCAGGCCTTTGCACCGTACGTAAAAAAGGTGAACATGCGATGCTGACGCGAGGCGACGCGTATATGAAAAGACCGCGATGCCACCGCATCGCGGTCTTGAAAAGGCGCGACGACCGGTCCGGTCAGTCCCCGATCTCCACCTTGCGGGGCTTCACCGCCTCCGACCTGGGGATGGTGATGGTCAGCACTCCATCCTTGACCACCGCACCGGCCTTGTCGGCATCGAATTCATCGGGCACCAGGAATCGACGCTGGTAGTCGCCGTAGGGGATCTCGTTGAGCACAATTTGCGCCTCATCGGAACGATCCGGCACCGGCGCCTTGCCCCCGACAACCAACTCACCCCGCTCGAACGTGATGGTGACATTCTCCTTCGGCACGCCGGGCATGTCTATGTACAACGTGAGCCCCTCAGCGCCCTGGCTGATGTCAACCGCGGGAATCAACACCACCGGAGGTTGCTCTTCACCCTTCTTTTGGAGCTTGTCCTTGGCCGTCTCGATGGAGCGGTTGATCCGATCCTTGATAGCCTCCAGACGGGAACGGTTCCGCCCACCACCCTGCAACTCCTCGGAGAACTCCTCGAACAGGCGCTCCAACTGCTTGCGCCATGCATCGAAATCATCGTCGTAACGTCTGAAAAAGGTCATGACTGCCCCCCTTCTTCGATGGCAATGCTGATCTTCTGCGGCTTGGCCTCTTCCCGTTTGGGCAGGATGATATCCAGCAAACCGTTCTTCATGGTGGCGACGATTTCACCGGCTTCGATGCCGGCATGCAACCTGAAGGCGCGCCGGAACGCACCACAGCGGCGCTCCGACCTGATCAGCCGGGAGGACTCCGCCGGGGGCTGCTTGCTGCGCGCGCCGGATACCACCAATACGTTCTTCTCCAATCTGACCGCCAC
>JAFGDC010000024.1 GCA_016932295.1 candidate division CSSED10-310 bacterium | reverse complement strand
GTTGAGCGGCGAGTAGAATGAATTCACCAGACTGTCCTCGTGGAGTGCCCGGCCCAATTCGTTCGACACGAATTCACCCGCGGCATCCATGCCGCCCGCTATGACCAGGAAATCAGCTTCGGTATCATTGCACAAGAAACGCGCCGCCTGCCGGCCTGAATCCGTTGCCGACCGTAGTGATGCGGTTTGTGGTGAATGCTCTCCCCCCAGGTCAAGAACGGAATGGTGGCAATCAACGGCGGCACCCAGCGCCCCGGCTACCGCAATGGTGGTCTTGGCCGGCAGCCAGGATTCCAGCCAGGCGCCGGTGGCAATACGCGGATCATGGACCGCCGAGTCCAGCCAGTTATGAAAGGCGGCCGCGTAAGCCTCGGGGGTAATGAGCGCGATGGCGTTGCGTGGTGACACCCTGACCAAGGCGGTACCCGGCATCCGCGCGCCACGCCAACCATGAAAAACCAGGAAAGACATGCCGATGATTCCGAGAAGAGGGGTCCACCGCCGGGGAGACTGCTTCAGGAGAAACATGAATCCGGTAACCGCGGTGAGCGCTGCGAAGACGAACGGAATCGTGAATGCGGTGTAGGCCGCGGTGCCGTTACCGGGCAGCAGCGCCAGGTTGAACAACATCAGACCGGCCATCACCGCGGCGGTGACGGTAAGCCGGTTGCGGCGACCTGCCACGATGCCGCCAAGAACCGCGGCGATGAACAAGGGCCCCGCTACCCTCCAGGTGGTGAAAACTACTGCCGCCATCCTGCCCGGCAACTCCCTGAAGGTGATTGGCGCAAGGTGTGGCGGCAGGACATGGCCGAAATAGACCAGTTTCCAGCACCAGTAAGCGGCAATAGGGACGAGCCAGGAACGGAACAGGAGAAAGAAATCGAGTCGAGGCAGTCGTTTCTTCAATGCTGACCACGCCGATCCCGCGGTCAGACCGGCGCCGGCCATGATCGCCCAGGGATGCGCCACGCCGGCCACGGCGAACAGGAGACCGGAATTGAGCGTGGCGTTAATCCTTCCACGACGCAGTTCATGGCCTCGAACCATCAGGGCGATCAGCAGCAGAAACGTGATCATCGGCATGTCGTTGGCGGTATGTATGGTATCGAGGATTGGCGGCGTGCACAGGATGATCACGAACGCGGGGATGGCGGCGACTGGCCCGGTCAACCGCGCCGTAGTGAGGAAAATGCCGAGGGCGCAGAGTAACGCCGCAATCCGTACCACCGGCAGCGAAGGCGCCGCGAACAACCGCGGCAGGGCAGCCACCGCCAACCAGAGCGGATCGACGAAGCCATCGAAGCGTTCACCCTGGTTGAAACTGAATTCGTGGTGTTGAACCAGGTGGCGCCCATACCGCTGAAGAACCAGGACACTCTCGTCCGCGGGGATGGCCGTGACGATGATCAACCACAGACATGCAGCGATGAGAATGCCGCCGGTCAGCGGGGGTACTATCCTCCGGAAGGGGCATGCACAATTCATAATGGCTGGAATGGTAGTGTATTCAGGGGTAAACGTAAACCTTCCAGCGTCGCCTGGCGACGGTTCGATCTCCAGGCAGCGCTCAAACCTGCGTCAATGGAGATAACGTGCCACGTAAGAATCAGCCCTTGCTGAAGCGGCGTGCAATCCGTTGAAGAACCTCACTCCCCTGGTGGCCGTGGAATACTCAATCGACCTTGCGGCGCAACCCGATCAAGCCCACACCGAAAAGAACGGCGAGCAGCAGGATGCCGCCGCCACCCATAACGGGTATTACGGGTGCCGGTGTGGCAGTGATGGTTGGGGTCATGGTGATGGTGGGGGAAGGCGTGACCGTGGGTGACGGTGTGACGGTGGGGGTCAGGGTTGGAGTCGGCGTGGGCGGACAGATGAAGGGATCGTACAGTACATTGCCGTACACCGCGTCACCCGTGCCGGGCGCGATTCCGCCCGGTCCGGTGCAATCCCAGTTGCCCCACCAGTTGTTGCGCGCATCCACCACCGGGGAACCGGCGTTGCTCACTCCCGCCACGGAGTTCATCATGAAGGAGTTGTAGTGTTCATTGCCGTTGTTGAGCATGGGTTGGGCATTGTTTTCCGTGTAGACACCGATGGTGTTTGATGCCACCACAGAACCTCCGACCAGCGCGTTGGTGGTGACGCCGCTGCCATCATATCTAATGCCGAAATAAGCCGACCCCCGGACCGTCGAACCGAGGATGTCGGGCGACGCGTTGCGGCAGGATACATTGGACTGCCGATCCGTGGCGCCGCCATATTCGACGTAACAGTATTCCAGTACTGAACTGTCGCTGGCGTAGTTCTCGAAGTAGATGCCGTTCCAGTCACCGGGCGCGGGCGAGCCGGCCGCCGATGAGAAGCGAATGAAGGAACCGGAAGTGCCCTGAGCGATGAGCGCCCCGGGATACTCCGGGCTGGGATCGCCGACCCGCACGTAACTGCCGGACCTGAACAGCAGCCTGGCGCCTGGTTGGATCGTAAGAGTGATTGCATTGTAGGACGTGCCACGAACATCCAGGATGCCGTCGATTTCGTAGTAGGCTTGCTGGTAGCGCCAGGATGCGTTGGCCACAAGTCGTTCGGCGATCACATGGATCCGATTGATGCTGTTGGAGGAGAAAGTGTTGCCGCTGCCTATGGCAGGGACTTCATTGGCGTACACCGAGATGGGGTAACTCTCATGGTAGCGGAATGAGCAGTCTGTAATGTTGGGGGTGGCCACGTTGCCGGAGGTGGAATCCAGAGAAAGACCAATCCCGGCGCTGTGGGTGATGGAACAGTTGCTGATGGTGGGGGAGCTGCTCACGCACGTGATGAGAGCGCTGGTGCCGCCGCCGCCGTACTTGATCACGCATTCATCGAGAATGGTGATAGTGTCCAGCACTGAATCATCCAGGTAAATGCCATTCCACGCACCTTTGAATTGCGGTTCGGCGGCGCATGAAAGAGTGATGGGTTGG
>JAFGDC010000233.1 GCA_016932295.1 candidate division CSSED10-310 bacterium | reverse complement strand
GCCACGCACTCGCCAACCGGCACGCAATCGCCGAGCCGCACGCCCACCCAACCCCTCACTCCCACTCCCACCCGCACGCCCACCCGAACGCCCACCCGGACAGCATCACCCACCTTCACGCCGATTCAATCCCCCGGCACACTGCTGGATTGCGCCGGCGCGATGCTTCTTACCTGCGGCATCCCATACGCCGACGACACCTCAGGAGCCACCAGCCAGGTTGCGGACTATTCCTGCATCTCCTTGCAGGATGGTCCTGAACTGGTGCACATGGTCGTCCTTGGCGGCGCCGCGCCATGCCTGGTGACCGCAGGCCTGACAGCAGCCACCGGACTGAACGTGATGCTGCTCGAATCGTGCGACGAACAGGACTGCCAGGCATGGGCCGACACGGAGGCAAGCTGGATCTATCCTGCCGGCGGCAACGAGATCTTCGTGGTGGTGGATGGTCCGGCCGGCGAGGAGGGCGCCTATTCACTGGTGGTGGATTGCGCGACCGTGACCCCGGCCGCGACCTTCACACCCAGCGCCACGGCAACCGCAACAGCAAGTCCCACAAAGACGCCAACCATCAACCCCACCGTGACGCCCACGCCGTCCGCCATCCCGGCCACCGACGTCCTGGGCGGCCTGCTGCTCCTGAGCGTACTCGGTCTTCTGCTCGCCGGCAGGCGCACCGGATCCCGGTCATGAGCACGGCGCGATCGATCCCGTGGATATGGACGAAATGAACAGTATATTGCTCATCGGTGATATAGGCGGCACCAAGACCACCCTGGCGCTCATCGAAGCAGCGGGTGATCCGCGCCGGTTCCTCCGGGAGGCAACCTATCCAAGCGCTCGGTTCACCAACCTCGAGGAAATCGTCAATTTGTTTCTGGCGGCGGGGGGCGAATCAGTACAGGCAGCCTGTTTCGGGGTGGCGGGACCGGTGCTCAGTGGCCGCTCCACCATCACCAACCTGCCCTGGGTACTGGACGAAGAGGAGTTGGCTGAGCGCACGGGGATTCCGGCGGTGCTCCTGATCAACGACCTGGAAGCCATCGCCGGCGCGGTTCCCCATCTGTTCGACGAGGATATGCTGGTCGTGCAGCCGGGACAGCCGGTGAATCGAGGGCCGCTGGCGGTGATCGCGGCAGGCACGGGTCTGGGGCAAGCCTATGCCCTGTGGTGTGGCGCGCGCTACCTGGCGGTCGGCACGGAAGGCGGTCATGTGGAATTCGCCCCGGCCGATGACATACAGACCGATCTGCTGGCGTTCATGCGGAAACGTCATGACCATGTCAGTGTCGAGCGCGTATGTTCCGGCAGCGGTCTCATCAACCTGTATGAATTCCTGCTCGCGAGCGGCAGAGGGGACGAACCGGATTGGTTGGCGGAACGACTGCGGAACAGTGCCGATCCCACGCCGGTGCTGGTGGCGGCGGCGCTGGATCAGGTCCGACCATGCATCCTGTGCCGGCAAACCATCGAGCTGTTCACTTCAATCCTGGCGGCGCAAGCCGGCAACCTGGCGCTCTCGATCATGGCGACGGGTGGCGTGTTCATCGCCGGCGGCATGCCGCCTCGGCTGCTGCCGTTCCTGCAGCGCCCTGAATTCCTGGCGCGTTTCACCGGCAAGGGTCGCATGTCCGGCCTGGCGCATCGGATGCCGCTGGCGGTGGTGCGGGATCCGCGGATTTCGCTCTGGGGTGCAGGTCATCGATTGAGGGTCATACTGGCTTAGTATTGGCCGCCGCACCGTGTTCCGGATTCCCGGCCGGACCTTTCACATCGCGTTCCCCACCGGCATGAAAACAAGCGGATGGTGCGGCCGGGGCATCAGTCAAGGGTCGCATCACGTTCGAACGCTGCCCATGGAGCACCCCGGGACCGGAAATCAATACACCCGGCACGCTTGCCCGGTAGACGCCGATACGATACGATTTTTCCCAGGTTGGCGTTACAAAAAACGGGAGGGAATCTGGTATGGAACTCGCCATGATCGGCCTGGGCAAGATGGGGAAACCGATGGCTGTGCGGCTGGCCCGTGGCGGCCACCGGGTCGTGGTATACAACCGCACCGTTGAGAAGGCGGTGCGGCTGGCAGGGGAAGAACCCAACATCGGGGCGGCCCGCACCATCGCCGGCGCCATGGAGCGGCTGACGCCGCCCCGTACCGCATGGATGATGGTCCCGGCCGGCGAAGCCACCGAACAAACGGTACAGGAACTGCTGGAATCGATGACCCCGGGTGATGTCATTATCGACGGCGGCAATGCCAATTACCGGGACACCTTGCGTCGCGCCGCGACCGCGGCCGCCGCCGGCCTCCAATACCTGGACTGCGGCACCTCAGGCGGCGTGTGGGGACTCACTGAAGGGTACAGCCTGATGATCGGTGGCGGGCAGACCGAGGTTGACCGCCTGCGACCACTGTTCGCCACTCTCGCACCAAGTCCGGATCAAGGGTGGGGCCACGTTGGTCCCAGCGGCGCCGGCCACTTCGTCAAGATGGTTCACAACGGGATTGAATACGGCCTCATGCAGGCGTATGCCGAGGGTTTCGAAATCCTCAAGGCCAAGACGGCGTTCGATCTCGATCTCCACAAGGTAGCGGAAATCTGGCGATTCGGCAGCGTGGTGAGATCATGGCTGCTGGATCTCACCAGCGCCGCGCTGGCGGAGGATCAGGACCTCCACGCCATCCAGGGATGGGTGGCGGACAGCGGAGAGGGACGGTGGACCGTGGCGGAAGCCATGGACCAGGATGTCCCGGCGCCGGTCATCACCCTGGCGTTGCTCATGCGCTTTGTCAGCCGCCAGGAAGACAGCTTCGCCGCCCGGTTGCTGGCCGCCATGCGGAACCAGTTCGGCGGTCATACCGTTAAAGCGGCGGGACACCAGGTACCGTGAGCGAAATCCAGGCACAGTCGATGCCGGCGATTATAATCATCTTCGGCGCATCCGGAGATCTCACCGGACGCAAACTCATTCCCGCCCTGCACGTGCTCAACTGCCGCGGTCACCTCCATCCCTCCATCAGGATCCTGGGAGTGGCCCGGACACGCATGACGGATGAAGAGTTCCGCACCACATTGCTGGAAGGCGCCCAGGCGTACGCAAGGAGCAGCCTGGACGAGTGCCGGTTGTGGAACAGCTTCGCCGAAGATCTTTTCTTCCTGCCCGGTGAGTATGACGATCCCGACACCTACCGGCGGCTGGCGGCGCGCCTCGAGGAGTTGGACAGTGGTGGCGGCCAACCTGCGGGCCGATTGTTCTACCTGGCCACGCCACCCGTGCTGTACCCGGTCATCGTGACGCGGCTGGGAGAGACCGGTCTGGCGGCGGCTGGCGGCTGGGTGCGGATCGTCATCGAGAAACCCTATGGGTACAATCTGCCCAGCGCCATCCAGTTGAACGAGACCGTGCGACGGGTGTTCAGCGAGGACCAGGTGTACCGGATCGATCATTACCTGGGGAAAGATACGGTGCAGAACATCCTCACACTCAGATTCGCCAATGCCATCTTCGAACCATTATGGAACAGGAATTACGTGGATAACGTGCAGATCACCATGGCGGAGCAGGTGACGGTGGGGTATCGAGCCGGCTATTACGATCGCGCCGGGGTGCTGCGCGATATGTTCCAGAATCACATGCTGCAACTCCTCTGCCTGACCGCGATGGAACCGACGGCATGCTTCGACGACAAGCTGCTCCGGGACGAGAAGGTGAAGGTATTGAAAGCGCTCAGACCGGGCGGCGCGGTGCTGGCGCAGTATGCCGGGTACCGCGCCACCACGGACGTCACGGCCGATTCCGGCACACCCACCTTTGCGGCTCTCAGGCTCTTCGTGGACAACTGGCGCTGGCAGGGGGTTCCTTTCTACCTGCGCTCCGGCAAGGCATTGAAAGCCAAAAGCACGCAGATAGTGATCGAATTCGAGGAGCCGCCGCACCTGATGTTTCATCGCAGGGACAATAAAAAATTCACACCCAACTTGCTGAAACTCCGCATCCAACCCGACGAGGGCGTGCAACTCACGTTCCAGGTCAAGGTACCGGGCGGCGCCCAGGACATGATGCCGCTGAACATGGATTTTAAGTATAAAGAGGCGTTCGGCTTGAAGATGCTGCCCGATGCCTATGAGCGGCTGCTGCTCGATACGCTGGAGGGAGATGCATCCTTGTTCTCCCGGAGTGACGAGATCGAAGCATCGTGGCGGGTGATTGACACGATCAAGGGAAATTGGGATCGTGATGCGTCACCATTGGTGACGTATCAACCCGGTGGCTGGGGTCCGCAAGCGGCGGATGACTTGCTTGCCGGTGACGGCAGAACGTGGCACTCGCCGGCGTAGGAGGAGGTCAAGCCATGAGTGTGATGATGCGGATTGCCCGTAATCCCGACGAACTGGCCGCCGGCGCGGCTGAGTTTGTGGTGCGATGCGCCGGGCAGGCCATGGCGGAACACGGGTGCTTCACCATCGCGCTGGCGGGTGGCGCCACCCCGCGCCTGGCGTATGGACTGCTGGCGCGTGAGCCAATGGCGGGACGCATGCCCTGGGAGCATGTGCATGTCTTCTGGAGCGATGAGCGAAACGTGCCGCCGGATCACCCGGACAGCAACTACCTGATGGCTCACGCCGCGCTCCTGAGCCTGGTGCCCATACCGACGGCCAACATCCACCGCATGCCTGGCGAGGCGAAGCCGGAAGAAGCCGCACGGCACTACCATGACGAGGTACTCACCTTCTTCTTCGATCGTAAACTCCTCACCGCCGGAGACGGCCGCCGCCGGCCCCGCTTCGACCTAATCCTGCTGGGCCTGGGGAGTGATGGACATACGGCGTCCCTGTTCCCCGGTTCGAGCGCCATCGAGGAACGCGACCGGCTGGTGGTGGCATGGTATGTGGACAGCCTGGAAGCCTGGCGGATCACGTTCACCCCGTGGTTGATAAACGGCGCCGCCAGGATCTGTTTCCTGGTGGCCGGGGAACGCAAGGCGGCGGTGTTGAAGACGGTGCTGGAGGGTCCCCGCCGACCCATGGAACTGCCCGCCCAGGCCGTCAGGCCGGTGCACGGCAACCTGTTCTGGTTGCTGGATGAAGCCGCCGCCGCACTGCTCCATAACCAGCGGGAAAAGCGCTGAGCGACAAGCCACCGGTGCCGACCAGGCTGATCCGCCTTAGGTTTCGATATGAGCCTGAAGTGGATCAGTAAAGAGGAGCGGTTGTCTGACGAAAAGCGCCTTCGTGTGCCTTCAGTGGTGTCTTTATCAGCGCCACTG
>JAFGDC010000232.1 GCA_016932295.1 candidate division CSSED10-310 bacterium | reverse complement strand
TTATCCGCGCGCAGGGCTGCTTCCATCTCAGACCCAGGGCTTGGGACGCCGGCCAAGGATGACCTCCACCGGCATGCCTATCTTGAAGATCCCATCGGGATTGTCCATCTCCACCTTGACCGCATAGACCAGGGCGGCGCGCGCCTCGGAGGTCTGCACGTTCTTGGGGGTGAACTCGGCACGATCGGAAATCCAGGTCACCCTGCCATGGAACCGTCCGTCGGGACGGCCGTCCACCAGGACATCCACGGTCTGGTCGAGAGTAATGTAGGAAAGATCACCCTCGGAAACATATATCTTCACCCAGACACGGCTGAGATCACCGAGTTTCACCAGCGGCCGTCCCGGGGCCGTCAGCTCGCCGGCCTCGGCGAGGGTCGCCAGGATGGTGCCGGCGCGGGGTGCCGTGATCCGGCTATCGGCGATCTGCAGTTCCACCAGCTTGATCGTCTCGTTGACCTGTTGCTGCCTGGCGCGCACGGCGGCGTGCTGTGATCCGGCGCCGGCCAGTTGGTGCCGCGCTATCGTGTATTTCGTCTCCGCTTCGTCATATTTCTGCTGAGTGGCCGAACCCTGAGCATGCAATGCCTGGATCCGCTCGAAAATCTTTCGGGTGAGCGCGACCTGCGCCTCGGCCTGATCGATCAGGCTGGCGGCGCTCTTCTCCGCGAGCACCGCCTCCTCCAAGCCAGCCCTGGCCTGGTCCAACTGTACGGCGAGCTTCTCCACATCCACAGTGGCGATCACATCTCCCGCCGCCACCACCGCGCCTTCCTCCACATCGATAGTCAGGATTTCACCCGAAGTCCGCGCCGACACCAGCACTTCCGTTGCCTCGATGACACCGGAACCGGCGATCAGGTCCTTCTCGACCTGGTGACACCCGGTAATCAGGAGGACAATCAGGAAGAGCGGCAGCACCGGGGAGAAAGAAACCCCGCCATTGGAAAGCCTGCTGCGCGAAGGCTTGGTAAACAGACAGGTTCTGGTGTCCCGCACCTCAATCATCGCTCTCCTCCCCCTGTATCAGCGGCGGTCAGTGGCTCCCCCACCACGAATTCGAGTTGGTTGACCGCCATATGATAGTCGATTTCCGCCTGGACCACGGCGGTACGCGCCTTGGTCAGGTCGGTTTCCGCATCGAGAAAATCTGTGCTGATGGCCATGCCCTGGCTCCGTAAATTCCTGGTGAACGAGAAGTTTTCTTCGGCCTGCGCCGTTTCGATACGCGCCAGCTCCACCCGCCGGGTGGCATCACGGACATCCAGGTATGCCTTGCGCAGTTCCGTGGCGATGGCAAGTTTGAGACGGGTCAGGTCGATTTCAAGCCGTTCGATGTTCAACGAAGCCCGGTCCGTCTGGCTGGCTCGTGCGCCCCAGTCATGGATCGTATAGGTGGAGGACAGACCCACGGTCCAGTGATCGTTCCATTCATTCGCGCCCAGTTCATCGCCGGGCTTGCCGTATCCATAGGTGCCGAACGCTGCCAGGCGGGGCAGGCGGGCCGCCCCGACGGCCCGCGCCGCGGCATGGGCGGCGGCCAGGGCACGATCGAGGGCGGTCAACTCGGGCCTGGTCCGGTAGGCGCGTTCGAGCAGCAGGTCTTCATCCCAGACACCCGGATTGAGCGGTTCGACGGGCGCCACGGCAATCACGGTGTCCGGCGGAATACCCATGGTGAAGGTCAGCAGCAGCCGGGCCTGGTCCATGGCGGTGGCGGCGTTCTGCACCAGGAGATCGGCCTGGGACAGGCGGACCCTGACTTTGAGTAAGTCGTTGCGGAGCAGCATACCCTGCGCCAGCAGGTTTTCAAGGTCCCGGAGATGGGCCGCCACCTGTTCCCGGGAAAGACGCGCCACCTCACCCAGAGCACGGGCACGCTGCATTGTATAGTACGCCGCAGTCACATCGCGCGCCACCTCCCGGCTCCTGGCACGGGCCATCCATTGAGCGGCTTCCGCCTGGTGCGCCGCGGCGCGGCCGGCGCCGCGCAACCCGCCCCCGGCGTAAATGGGCTGCGTGACTGATAGTGTCAGGTCATAGAAATCGCGCTCCATCAAGGTCATTTCAAAAAACGGGGTTTTGATGGCCTTGTCTTCGGGCAGGAGGATGGCCGAGGCCTGCAGTTCGGGAGCGGCATAGAGGGCAGCCCGGCGTTCCCGCGCCTCGGTCGACGCCATTTCGACATCGACGGCGGCGGCCTTCAGTTCCGGACTGGTGTGTGACGCCTGTTCCAGGCAACGGGAAAGCGTCCACTCCTCCGGCGCCAGTTCGGCCGCCGATACGCACCGGGCCGCCGGCATCTGTAAGAGATCCAGGATTGCCAGGAAACCGAAAAGAATGCGAGAGCGCGCCATCACCGGACCTCCTTGTCTTCCTCGCGATGCATTGAGGGGTGAATACCGGCGCCGCGAATGCCGTTCAGGAAGAGGTCCACTATGCTGGCCTTGCGTTCTTCCAGGAATTCGTCGTCTTCCTCCGGTGTTTGCAGGATCGCCTTTATGATGGGTTGTCCGGCGAAGTAGAAGACGCAAAGTCCGACGAAGCTGATGACAAGCTGGCGTGGATCCATGCGCCTGATGTCACCGGATGCCATGTAGGATTGGATGACGTTGGTGAGCAGGACCGGCACGTCAAACCCCATGGTCTGGAGTTGACCGCGGAGCACCTGAACCAGGGTGGGGCCGCCCGCGGCGAGTTCCCGCAGCACCAGGCGGATGTTGTCGCGGTGATCGGCGATGTAGTCTACGTATGCGTTCACCAGGCGTTGAACGAGATCTTCAATGCCGGCGGCGGCGGTAAAGGCGTTCAGAACGGTGGGGACGATCTGACCGATGATGTGAACGAAGACCGCCTCGTAGAGGCCGTCCTTGTTGTGGAAATAGTAGTAGATCATGGCCTTGTTGGCGCCGGCGCGGGCGGCGATGTCATTGACGGTGGCGCCGTTTTTGCCCTTGCGGCTGAACTCGACGAGCGCAGCGTCGAGGATTTTCTCCGCGGTGTCTGATTCCTGCCTGGTCATGGAACACCCCCTGTCGCAACCGACCGGTTAGTTAAACTAACCATTTAGTTAACATCAATCCGGCGCGGTGTCAAGAAATCTGTCGAAGCATCACCTTCTAGTCTGAAGTTCCCTGCCAGGAAAGCCATGAATGTCCATATAAGACAATAGTTT
>JAFGDC010000231.1 GCA_016932295.1 candidate division CSSED10-310 bacterium | reverse complement strand
GCATGATCGCAGGGATGATTCATGGACACCGGTGGCCTATGAGTACACCTGCCAGGATCAGGCGTATGCCGCCATGGCGGCGTGTCTTGAGGTTGACTACGAGACCGCCGATCCCGCAGGTTCATATCTCCTCGCGACCCAGCGTGCTAATTCCGGCCGTGAGGGCTGGTTCGTCAGGCCCGGCAATGGAGATTGGACGACCGCCAACCCAGTCGAATATTCCAACGTGGATGGTGAAGTGTTACGCGCCCTGGCGGCGCGACTTCGAATCAACCAGGCGCCATGGCTGTTATACGGCGGGTACATGGATTCGGAGATTTCCTATTCCCTGGGTGGCCGGTTCAATATGCTGGCGGCGGTGGTGGATTCCGACAGCATGGCGGATATCGAGCGGGTGCTCGTTTACTATAACGGCCTTTATACAGGATATGATCTACCCGGCCTGGAACCAGGCCTGTTCGGAATACTCGATACGCCGGTGGGACCCGGCTCGCCTGTCGCGGTATACTGCGGAGAGTTGGTGGTGGAGGATGTGCTGAGGGCGCATTCCGATTTGTGGCCTTACCTGGGTATAAAAAGCGACAGCCGGCAGTCGGCCTGGCGGCCGCCATTCATCACGCCATGGTATTGTCTGCCGGCCGCGCTGACCCGGACACCAGGTGCTCCGTTTCTCTTGATGGCGGGATACGAGTATACGACATTGTACGAAAGTGCCGGCGGTCGTTTCATCTGCCTTGCCGCCGTGCACGATCCGGACGGGCTCCAGGACGTGGCGTCGGTTGAGATACACTACGCCGGGCTGCCCACCGGATGCTTCCTGCGTGATGACGGAACCCAGTCTGATTTCGCCGCCGGTGACGGTGTATATGGGTATGTCGTCACTATCGGCGAAGGTCTGATGACGGGTATGGCTGGAGAGTATACGCTGGAACTGGTGGTCACCGATACCCAGGGCAACCGGAGTGATCCATGGCCGTACTTCATTGTTCCCATGTGAACCGGGAGGATTGAATCATGCTTCGAACAATGGTGTTTGTGACGGTTGTCTGCCTGGTGGCGCCGGCGGTGTCGGCCGGCAGCCCCATGACGCGCGGTGAACTGATCAGGGCGCTCTGTCTCGAGCTGAGATTGACCGCCGACCAGTCGATATCCATTGATGGCGCACTGTCAATTGCGCGGCGCCAGGAGTTGTTGCCCGAAGAGTATCAGGATCCTCGTCCATTGTTGTCGCCTTCTTTTATCGAATCGATACAATTGCGGCTGGCAGCATTGAATCGTGATCCGGCGATTCTGGATCGCCTGAGCGAAGGCCACCTCCATCAACAGGTCGCGGTGCCTTGGGAACCGTGATTCCGGACCGGTATGCCCGGAACGTGACCGGATTCCGGATAGCGTGTCATCTGTTGGAGCATGTCAATGGGCCGATGCCGGGAAAACGCCTCGTCACCAGGGGGCTCGAGCGCGCGGGAAGGGCTGTTTCCGCGCATGGAGACAGCCCTCACTGCCTGTCCTTTTCGAGCCGTCTCAAGTCTGACGGTGGGGTATGGAACGATCGCGCCGGGAATGGAATGATTCCCATCGCTTCCACGGGAGAGAGAAATGGTTTTGCGGTGATCCGTGGCGTTGTGCTAGGTTTACTGCTGGAGCGTGAAGCATGAGCCACCACGTGATCGATGTAACCCTGATCGGTGCCACTCATCTGGCTGCCACCGAGATTATCTCGGCGCTTGCGGAATCAAGTCTTGAAATCGGAAACCTGCGGTTGATGGACACCCCCGAGCAGACCGGAACTCTCACCGAGTTCAGGGACCGGGCGCTGGTGGTGAGCGCCGTCGATCCGGATCTTTTCAGGCCTCGAGAAATCATCATATTGACCAGGGAAGTGGGTGATCAGCGTCATTTGGTCACCGCGGCGGTTACCGCCGGTGCTCGCATCATAGATTGCAGCGGCGGCATGTCATTGAATCCGGGCGTGCCGCTGGTGACAGGCGGAAGTGATCTGGCGTTACTTCCCCCGGATACGAGGATTGCCGCCACGCCGAATCCGCTGGCGGCGGTGGTGAGTATCGGCCTGAAGAACCTGGCGTTACGGTTCGGCATCAAGTCGATAACCGCCACTATCTTGACGGGATATGCCGCCGCCGGCCGGCCGGCGATGGACATACTCCTCGAACAAACCCGCAGTCTGCTGGCGTTCGAATCACTGGACCATTCTGATTTTTCGTATCAACTGGCATTCAACTGCATATCCGCCCGTGATACCGGGGAGCCGGTCGAATGGGGATTCGATGGGTCACGCATCACGGCTGAACTGCGCCGCATGCTGCGGGATGATCGCCTGCCGATCAGTTTGGCGGTGATGTGGGTGCCTGTTTTCATGGGTATGGCGGTTTCCTGCCAGGTGATGCTCGAGGCGCCGGCCGATATAGCCGCGATCGAGGCCGCGTTGACCGACGCGGGGTGTCACGTTGTCAGTGACTTCGCGTCGTTCGGTGAATGCTCGACCCAGTCAGCCTTGTTGGCCGAAGAAGTCCGGGCCGGCGGGATCACGGCGGCGCCACTGGGGAGTGACGGCGCCAGGTTCTGGCTGACGGGCGACTATTTTCACGTCGGCCTGAGCGGACCGGCACTGTCGCTCGTGCGATGGTTCGCGGATCGCTTGGGGGAGGAGGAATAGCCATGCGGAGGACCGGTCCACTCATGGGACTTCTGATAGTCGCCGCGATAGTCGTCTATCTGCAGACCACCGGTCCCGATTCCGGAGATGACACCTACCTGGAGACGGTGGTGATCGATGCCCCTCATCAGGCGAGCCTGATGAAGCTGCAGGCGGATCTCAGGACCATGCGTGGGGCTATCGAGATGTTCATGGCGATGCGGAACCGGTATCCCGCTGACCTGGATGAATTGGAACGGGAAGGAATCTTGGCCAAGTTACCGCGCGAGGCGATGGGCGGACATTGGGAATACAATGCCGAGACCGGCGAAATAAAGAGCAGCACGTATCCGGATTACTGAGTCCGGCAGCACATGGGACGGGCATGGGAGAGAACATGGAAAGAGAAGAACTGGTAAGGCAGATCAACCGGTTGAAACGGGATCGGGATGCCATTGTCCTGGCGCACAACTACCAGCTTCCCGAGATTCAGGAGATTGCCGATTATCTTGGTGATTCACTCGATCTGGCCAGGAAGGTGGTTTCAATCAGGCAGAAAGTGGTGGTCTTCTGCGGCGTGATTTTCATGGCCGAAAGCGCCAAGGTACTGAATCCGGAAAAGACGATCCTGATACCGGTGCAGAAGGCTTCCTGTGGCCTGGCGAACAAGATTACCGCGGACCAGATCAGGCAGCTCAAGATGCATCACCCAGAAGCGGCTGTAGTCGGCTATATCAACACCTATGCGGAGGTCAAGGGGGAGTGCGACATCTGCTGCACCTCGGCAAATGCGGCGGAAATAGTGAATTCCATGCCGGCGGGCGAGATCATCTTCCTGCCCGACAGGAACCTGGCGAATTATGCCGAGTTGAAAAGCAATCGCAAGCTGTTGAAATGGCCTGGGTATTGCTATGTGCATCATCGCCTGATTCGCCGCCCGCAAGCGTTGGCATTGATCAAGAAACATCCTGGGGCGGTGGTGTTGGCTCATCCGGAGTGTACCCCGGAAGTGTTGTCGCTGGCGGATCACGTGCTCGGAACAGGCGGGATGATACGCCTGGTCAGGGAATCCAAGCAGAACGAGTTCATCATATTGACCGAGGTGGGCTTGATCGATCGCATGCGGCGGGAATTCCCGGCCAAGACCTTCTTCAGGGTGGAGGAGGCGGTGTGTGATGCCATGAAACTCACCACGCTGGAAAGCGTGTACGAGAGTCTCCTGGACATGAAATACGAAATCGAACTGGCGGCAGAAGTCGCTCACGGCGCTCGCCGGGCGCTGGAGAAAATGCTGGAACGGGCATGATGGACAACGTGGTGGTGGATGTCGTGGTAGTGGGGAGTGGTGCCGCCGGACTCATGTTCGCGCGAGAGATGAGCGCCAACTGGAAGGTCCTGGTGCTGACCAAGGTGGAGGCGCTGGAAAGCAATACGAAGTATGCCCAGGGCGGTATCGCGGCCGTGTTGAATATAGACGATGACTATGAACGCCACATCGAGGACACCCTCAAGGCGGGTGATGGATTGTGTGACATCGAGGCGGTCAAGGTCCTGGTGCATGAAGCGCCGGCCCGGATCCGCGATCTCATGATCTGCGGCGTGGAGTTCGACCGTTCGAACGATAACCAACTTCTCTTCACGCGCGAAGGCGGACATCGCAGTTGGCGGGTATTGCATGTGGGCGACATGACCGGCAAAGCCATCGAGGAGTGTCTCGAGAAGAATGTGGTGGAAAGCGATGTATCAGTTATCGAGCATGTGATAGTGGTGGATCTGATCATCCAGGATGGCTTCTGTTTCGGTGTGATCGTGCTCGATACCAACGGGGATCTGCGGCGAATCTTCGCCCGCACCGTTTTTTTGGCGACCGGTGGCCTGGGACAGCTCTATTCGCACACCACCAATCCCGAGATCGCCACCGGTGACGGCACGGCGATGGCGTACCGAGCCGGAGCCACCCTTCAGGGCATGGAATTCATCCAGTTTCACCCTACCGCCTTTCATCAGCCACCGGCGCCTTACTTTCTCATCAGCGAGGCGGTGCGCGGTGAAGGCGGCCTGCTCATCGATACGGGCGGAAAACGGTTCATGCCATCATACCACCAGGATGCGGAACTGGCGCCTCGCGATGTGGTCAGTCGCGCGATTTATGAAGAACTGGAAAAAACCGGCGCGGACAACGTGTTTCTCGATGTCTCCGGACTGGACCGGGATTACATCCGGAAACGTTTCCCCACGATCTTCCAGCGCTGCATGGAGTATGGTGTGGATATGGGGCGGCAGCCCATCCCGGTCGCGCCGGCCGCGCATTACTGTTGCGGCGGCGTCAAGACGGATATTGACGGGAAGACCTGCATCATGAGTCTCTATGCGGGTGGTGAGGTGGCACACACCGGTGTGCACGGCGCCAACCGGCTGGCCAGCAACTCGCTGC
>JAFGDC010000230.1 GCA_016932295.1 candidate division CSSED10-310 bacterium | reverse complement strand
CTCGACCCCCCCGGTGGACCCGCCACTGCACGCAACCTCGGCGCTGCCAGGGCGGTCGCCACCGGCAACGGGCTGCTGCTCTTCCTGGATGCCGATGTGCTTCTTGCGCCCACCGCCCTGGAACATATCCACCGGCGTTTCACGGCAGAGCGCCGCCTCGATGCGTTGCAAGGCGTCTATCAACTGCCGAGCCGTAACCACAACCTTTGCACCGCCTATATGGACGAACTCGTGGAGCTGAAAACCGCGGGACTTCCGGAACAGACCACCGGTATCGTGCGCAGCTATTGTTTCGCGATTCGGAACCACCTCTGGCAGCGCACCGGCGGTTTCGATAAGGCTATCACCAGGGCCACGGTAGAGGACAACGACCTGGGGTATCGACTGGCCGGACTGAACACCATCATCCACCTGGATCGACATTGCAGGGTACAGCATGTGAAACGCTACACCCTGCGCAACCTGCTGCGACGCTCGTTCGTCACTAACAGTGATCGACTGAAACTCCTGCTGCGCAAACGAACCAGCCCCGGTCCGCCACCCACCGGCAGTCTCGTCCTGACTCCAAAGAAAACCTTCCGGAGGTTCACCGCCGGATTCGCGCTGGCGCCGGTGGTCATCACCACGGCCATCGCCGGCCTGCTGCTCCCCTTCGCCCGCCCGGCGATTTTGCCCGTTGCGGCGGCCTTTGTCCTCCTCTACCTGCCGGTACTTAATGGCTTGCGCACGCGGCGCGGTGCCCTGTTTGCGATGCAATGGCTGCTCATCCACCTGCTGGATGCCACCGTCGGCGCCGCCGGACTGGTCCACGGCACGGTCGACTATATACGCGGCCGAACGTATTGAAAGATCATTCATTCTCACGACACGCTCGGGCGCGGGTGACAAAGCGGATCGTTGCAATGGGGTTGGGAGTGCCCCATACTAATCGGGAAAGAGAGCCAACCGATGCATGAAATCAGGGCATGGAGAGGGGCGATGAATGGTAATCGGGCAGAAACGGATCGATTCGGACCGTATGGCCGATGGCCTTCGGGACAACGGCGGAAAGCGCGGCGCCTCCCGTGAAACATCGCGCACGAAAAGCGCTGGGATACCTGCTCTACTTGATTCTGGTACTTACCGGCATGAACTTCCTGGTCTACCTGAGGTACGTACGTTCACTGCCACCCAACATGTATCCCACGAAGTTCAAACTATTACACCATATCGATGCGGCGCTGGCCTCCCGGATAGGTCCCCTGAGTTGGGATATACGGAGCAGCTTCACACGCTTCCCGCTGGAAAAACCCGAAGGCATCCTCCGGATCGGCTGTTTCGGTGATTCATTTACGTACGGATATGAAGTGAGTGGCGGCAACGATTTTCCCAGCCTGCTGCAGGGGCGGCTTGATGCAACCGCTGCGGAGTCCACCGAGGTTCTCAATTTCGGCGTACCCGGATACGGCTTCCATGAAGCATATATCCTCTGGGAAGCGCTGGCGGACAGGTTTCAACTTGATTACGTGCTGCTCGGCCCGGAATGCTTCCAGTGGCGGCGCGACATGACCTATCATGGCCCCGACCTGGGTTGTCCACAGCATGCCCGTTACGTGATGGACGGCAGTGATCTCCGTCTGAGCATGCCAGTGGGAGACTCGCCATGGGAGCGTGAAAAGGCATGGCGGCGATTCATCCCGCACTGGCGATATCTGCGCTACGACTGGATGACACCGGTGTTTTTGCAGGCACTGCTGCCGGCGGGTCGGGAATTTCCGGTGAATCCCTTCTACTACCACTCCGACCCTCGCGCCGAAGCGCTGACCACCTATAAACTCCTGCTGCAGCGCATGGCCCAAGCATCTCGCGAGGTGGTGATGATCCACAAGGATGCCGTTATTGCTGCCACCGCTGCAAGCATCAATGCTCCCAACCTGGCGGTTGGACACTACCAAATGGAACTCATCGAACGATTCCCATACGAAATGGTGGGCGGCCATTACAGTCCAATCGGCAATGATGTGGTGGCACGCCTCTTTCAGCACACGCTTCTCGGCAATTCGCCATCGACGATTCGAATGGTGGTGGGAACACATTCAATCCACCCGGATGAAGTCCCCGCAAGTCGCCGCCTCGATGAGTACGGTGTGGTGGAGGTCGTCTGCAACGGTATCGCCTTCGGGAGATTCGGCACTCCCAGTGGGCATGCGGTTCCGGATGAAGAAATGACCGGCCTGCCCAAGGGCACTGCCTCCCTGCTCAGCATCCATCTCGAGGACGCATCTGTATGTGATTGCGCATTTATTCCATCGCCTGTACGACTCACCAAAGACATGACCTGTGAAGTACATATCCAACTGCCGACGGAATCGGTCTCGATAGAACTTGGAAAAGTCCGGATGATCGCACCGGGCATTGGTGAGGTGATCATGTCCAGGGACTTGTTCCACCATGATCAGATCATGCTGCATTTCGAAGCATTTACCGCATTGAAACCGTCGCTGGCCACCGCGCAGCCAGTGTCGGATTGCTGCGTGTTCATGGATGGAACGATCCTGACCAGAGTGGAACGTCGTACCGAGTCCCAGAACATCGATAGTGATGCGGCGTACTCCAACACCTTCGTCCTGCAACCGGCGAGCGGCTCCCTTTTAAGGCTGTGCGCGCTCAGCGACGGTTTCCTGGACCTGACCGGAGACGAGCAGGAGCACATGGTGGACATCAGATATACCACTCCCGAAGGGCAGTCGATCACCGCCCCGTTCGCCAGGATCGTGATGGGAG
>JAFGDC010000229.1 GCA_016932295.1 candidate division CSSED10-310 bacterium | reverse complement strand
GGACATCGGCCGCCATGACGCCGGGCCCCCATATCAGCCGGACTGACACCGGGGGGCAGGTTGTCAGCGGCGGCGGCATCGAAGCGCCGTTGTTCCATGAGGAACCTGGTGTAGGGATGCAGCCAGGTGCCCGGCGGCGCGTCGGGACCGGGATTGGGTCCGTATTCCACCGTGGTGCCGCCGAGCATCACCGCAACATGCGTCGAATGGGCGAGAATCGCCTCCACATCATGGGTGATGAGGATGACGGACAATCCTTTTTTCTTTGAGAGGTCCCCGATGCGCGACAGGATGGCGGCGGCGGACACGGAATCGAGGTTGGTGGTGGGTTCGTCGGCGATCAGGATGCGCGGTTCAGAACACAAAGCGAGGGCGATCATGGCCCGCTGGCTCATGCCGCCACTCAACTGGCAGGGAAACAACCGCCCGCAGCCGGCCAGGTTCACCGTCTCCAGCCATGTTTCAACGTTTCTCCGGCGCTCCGCCACGGACATTTCAGGGAAGGCGGCGCGCAGGGTGATGTCCAGTTGTCGGCCGATGGTCAACAGCGGATCGAGCGCCGCCCGATGCTCCTGGAAAATCATGGCGATGCTGGCGCCGCGGAGTCCTGCCATGGCGCGGTCATGGCGACAGCGGGCCTGGCGCAGGACGTGACGGGAGCGATCCACGGTATCGAATCCATAGATCCGGCGCCACCGGCCTTCGGATATCGAATCCGGAGTGACGATCCGCTGCGCCGGCCGGTCGAGTTTCACCAGGATCTCTCCATCGACGAGTCCGGGTATGCCCGTCTCGATACCCATCATACAGCGGGCCGTGACGCTCTTGCCGCAGCCGGATTCGCCCAGGAGACCGAGCCTGGCGCCCGATTGGAGTTCAAGATGCAGGTCGTGGAGCACCGGAGTGATCGATCCATCATCGTCGAGAAACATGCATTCCAGGCCGCGTGCATAAAGGACGGCATTCTCTTCCATTCCCATGGTTCGGACCGGCTGGAGGACGGCTTGTTGGTTCTCCAGGGAATCGGCAGCTATGCGGTAGTCAACGCCGTTCATGAGGTTTTCTCCGGTGCGCCGCTGCTTACCACCACCCGCGCTTTGCTTATTATTTCGTCTTTGTCCATCAGGGCAGGGGTCAGAACATCCAGAATCATATTCCGCGGCAGTCGGTCCGGACGGACCTCCACCTTCTCGTGCAAGGCTTCGTTGAACATGGTGCCGGCTTCCGGCTGTACGGAGCTGATGGTGAAGAAATTGAGCAGTTCGCGCAGGACCCACTCCACCTGGCCGCGCTGTTCCCTCCCGGTCCCGCGCCTGAGTCCGTGCAGAAGGTCCACCAAATCCGGCAGGAAGTTTCTGGCCAGCGCATGGCGAACACCGGATGAGAAGACCGCCGGTGAGTTCTTTGTGGAGGCTGCCGCGGAGGGAATTTTCCCGACAGCTCCGCCGCCGGTGTCATCAGGCGAGTCGGCCTTCGAATCGGCCTTCGAAGCAGGTGGTACGGCGAGATGCGCTTCCATCCGGCGCAGCACCTGTATGGGTGAATAGTGTTGATCATAGGCATTCACGATTCCGGCCAGGGACTCCTCGAACCGGATCCTGGCGGCTTCCGGTTGCCGGCTGATGATGGCGCGCGTGTAAGTGAAGGTCTGCTGGACAAACCGGTCATGAAAAAGGGAATCGGTGGCGGTGCGCACCATGTGCCCCAGCCGGGCGAGTCCGCGGTGCAGGACTTCCGCGGAGTCCTCCTGGCTGCTCACGAGTTTCTCCATGGAGTCAGTGAGTCGATGCCGGTCTTCGGTCGCGGCGGTTGTGACCTTGTCCAGTTCCGCTTGGAAACTGTGAGCGGTTGTTTCGCAGTGCCGGCCGTGATCCTCCAGAGACTGCGACAATTCCGCCTGGAGCGCTGCCAATGCATGTTGCTTTTCGGCCAGGGCGAGAATGGTCTCGTCCCGGTCGCGAAGTTCGTCGGAGAAGCGGTGCTGGATGGATTCGAGGGTTTGCTCCAACTGCGATGCGCCATTCTGATTCAGGAGTACGCGAGGGCTGACGAGACCGGCGAGTTGTTGTTTGAGCCAATCCGGATTGGGGGATAGTGGGCTGTCATCCGGCAGAAGAACGCCGTTCCCATCGCGGCGTGGTGACGGACCCTCGACGAGACCAATGTCCACGAGGGCTTGCAGCAGTGATTCCAGCTTGGTAATGGTTTCGGTCTGGGAGGTGATACGGTAGCGCAGTTGATCGAGATCCTCACGGGATGCGAAGCGGCTCGATGTACTGGGTTCGAGAGGATAATCTTGATCGTAATGGGATGTTTTCGGTGTATCAATTTCCGATGTCATAGCGGTTTCCGGTTCGATAGTGCTGGTGGCGGTGCTGCCTGTGTTAATATCGCCCAGCCGGGGAGGTGCTCCCTGTCGGGATTGTTCCATCGATTTCTGAGTTCTTACAGATTCGGTTGTGTATCCTCTGCCCTTGGAACGGAGCATCTTTCGTTTTTGACCGCCACGGGAACCCCAGAAGATTAAAATTATAAAGGCCAAACTGGCAATAATGATAAGCGGCACTAATAATAGCTTTTTACGCCACTTGTCAGGATCCGTCTGTTCCCTCCGCACCGTGAGGGTGGTCCGGGCCAGTTCACTCCTGGTATCGGCATCCCGC
>JAFGDC010000228.1 GCA_016932295.1 candidate division CSSED10-310 bacterium | reverse complement strand
GCTGATAAAGACACCACTGAAGGCACACGAAAGCGCTTTTCGTCAGACAGCCTCTCCTCTCTACTGAGCCACCTCAGGCGTATATCGAAACCAAAGTCCGATGCGGCATCCGGGACGAAATTCCACCCGGCGACAATCCATCGGTCGCTAATGGCCGGCAGGTTTGTTGTCCCGCCCGGTGTCTGTAAACCCGCATGACACCACTCCCACTCATTGGCGGCGGATGTGGGTTGTTGCGGGGTTATTGCGCTTCCCGATCAGGCATGCTAAGCCTGGAAGGCATTATTTCTTGTCCTGTTGCGACCGGTGACGAGCGGCGGCCGGTCGGGAAAATTGAATATGCTGATTGCAGGAAGGAGCATGTTGTGAATCGAACCAATCGTTTCGGAATGCCATTTGTTTTACCGGCAGTTTCAACCCCGTTGATTCCACGCGCCGTGCTGTTCGGGAATCCGGTCAAGACCAAACCCAAGATCTCACCGGATGGAACAAAGATGGCGTATATCGCGCCGGTGGACGATGTGTTGAATGTCTGGGTCAAAACCATCGGCGCTGAGGACGATAGGCCGGTCACCGAGGATGACCATCGCGGCATCTTCATGTACTTTTGGGCTCAGGACAACAGCCGCATTCTGTATCTCCAGGATTGCGACGGAGATGAAAACTGGCGTCTGTACGGAGTGGATCTCGAGACGGGAGAGACTCGTGACTACACACCCTTCGAAAAGGTGACTATTCAGATAGAGGCGCACAGCAAACAGTATCCCAACGAATTGATCATCGCCATGAACAAGGAGGATGAACGGTTTCATGATGTGTATCACCTGGACCTGGGTTCAGGCGAGCTTCGCCTGGTAGCCAAGAATCCGGGAAATGTCGGGGGCTGGGTTGTGGATGCCTGTCTGCAGGTGCGAGGCGCCATGGTGGCAAAGCCGGACGGCGGGTTCGACCTGCTGGTTCGGGAGACTGAGGCGGATGAATGGCGTCTGGTGGTGAAGTGGGATGTGGTCGACAGCCTGACCAGCGGACCCGTGGGTTTCAGCCGCGACGGCGGCAGCCTCTACCTGCTCGATTCCAGGGGGCGCAATGCCGGGGCATTGATGCGCATGAATCTGGCCACTGGCGCCTTGGTCGAGATCGCCTCGGATCAGCAATATGACATTGGTTCTGTGTTTATCAACCCGGATACCAAGGAAGTCCAGGCGGTGTCATTCTATCGGGAACGCAATGAGTGGCTGGTGCTGGATGAGACCATCAGGGACGACTTTGCACGGCTGCAAAGCCTCCAGCGTGGAGATTTCCACGTGTACAACAGGGACAATGAGGACCGGATCTGGCTGGTCGGTTTTGATGTCGATAACGGACCCATCTCCTTCTATGCCTATGACCGCGAGAGCGGCTCCGGCACCTTGCTGTTTCACAATCAACCGGCTCTGCTGGATCATACGCTTGCCACCATGGAGCCGATCTCGGTAACCGCCCGTGACGGTTTGGCCATCCATGCCTACCTGACCTGTCCGGCCGGCTTGCCTCGGACCAAGCTCCCCATGGTGGTGAATGTCCACGGTGGTCCACACCACCGGGATACCTGGGGTTATGATCCCGAAGCGCAGTGGTTCGCCAATCGCGGGTATGCCTGCCTTCAGATCAACTTCAGGGGCTCCACGGGATACGGTAAAGCCTTTCTCAACGCAGGCGACAAGCAATGGGCCGCGGCCATGCATGATGATCTGATCGATGTCGCCGACTGGGTGGTGGCACAGGGAATCGCGGATCCAGACAGGATAGCTGTCTATGGCGGCTCATATGGTGGTTACGCCGCCCTGGTCGGCGCTACGTTCACTCCGGATTACTTCACCTGCGCCATCGACCTGTTCGGTCCCAGTAATGTCGCCAGCTTGATCGAATCCATCCCGCCTTACTGGACCACCTTCCTGGCCAACCTCAAGCAGCGGGTGGGCGATCCGGAGACGGAACCGGATCTGCTCAGGAGCATGTCACCCCTCTTCAAGGTGGATCAGATCAGGATCCCAATGCTCATCGCCCAGGGCGCCAACGACCCACGCGTCAAACAGGCGGAATCGGAGCAGATAGTCGATGCAATGAAGAACAAGGGAATCGAGCATGAATATATCCTCTTTCCGGACGAAGGTCATGGCTTCATGCGCCCTGAAAATCGTTTGAAGTTCTACGCGATAGCGGAGAAATTCCTGGCCAGACATCTCGGCGGCAGGTGCGAGACGTGCTGACCGGATTCAACACATGCCGGTGGTCATCCCCCGTGTTTCTTCTTCTGGCGATAACTCATTGACTCACAATGGATTACGTTGTAGACGATGCGCCTTGATTCACGCCGGTGATGTGTCCTGGTTTCGGCATCCTGTAACTTCTGGCAGCCCTTCGTATCCATACGAGGCGCTATCCCTGCGCCTGTCGCGGTGAAATATGATGCCCTGGCTTGGTACAGCGGCTGGATTCCATTGCCACGTTTTCGTGCGCAACTCCTGATGACCCGTCCTGCTTCATGCGGTTCCCGGCCGGTCCGGAACTATCGCATCCGACGGCAGCCGTCGCGAACCGCGCGGCTCGTCGGGTGAAGGCCTCGTCAGAAGAAAACGATCGAGACATGGAATCCTCTGCTTTGTTTGACAGCTGTTCGAAATATCCTCAACCCCCGTTGTTCCTGTTACATGACTCGTAACGACCCCCAGGGTGTTTCGCCAGAAATCGCTCGGTGGCGGAGTAAAACTTCAGCTTGTTTGCCGGCTTGAGAAATCCGTGCCCTTCGTCTGGAAACAGCAGGTATTCGTAATCCAGGCCTTTGTGTTTCATGGCATCGACGATATGTCTCTTCAGCCAGATGGTCCGGATGTTGCTCTTGTTGCCTTCACTCGCCGAAGCCAAAGGTCCAGGTGCCCATCATGCCGTACAGAGCCGTCACTTCGGGGTTGGTGAGAGCGCCGTACCAGGTCAGTCCGTTCGCAGAGCCAGCCCCTTCCGGCCAGGTGAACGTGCCCAGTACGGTTACGGAAGTCTCACCGGCCGGGAAGTTCATGGAGTAATGTTCGAAACCGCTGAATCCGGGCGCGAAGTAGTAGACTCCGAACACGTCAAGGATGACGAAGAGCGGGTGTCCCGTAATGGCGGCGCCGGTGAAGTTGCTTACCGTTGCCAGGCAGGAACAGTCATTGCCCGGTTCGAAATATGTGGCAGGCATCCACAGCGTGACGGCGGCGGGGATCACCGCGGGGTAGTGATAGCCGAGGTCGACAATGGCTTGATCGGTGGAGCCGGCCGTGCTGGTCGAGAGGGAGTCAAGACAGACGGTGCCGGTGGGCAGGGTGGCGCAGACTGCCGCCGCCGCCATGGCGCCGGCATCGATACAGGGGCTTTCCGCTGTCTGCCCGGCAGCCAGATGACTGAGGTAATACCCCCCATTCGGACCGATCGCGAAGAGTGGGTCCTCATCGAAGTTGCCGGTTCCTGCCCAACCCCCCAGTATGTCGGAATGAGTTACCTGGCAATTGCCGGAGATTTCCTCCCAACCGCCGTTCCAGATGATGGAGCAGGTCACTGCGGGATTCGAACTGAGTGAAAAGATACCGGGTGCGATGGTGCCCAGGTTGTCAGCGATGGTGCAGGCAACGATCGATGGCGAGGAATCGGAACAGTATACTCCGCCTCCGTTCGTTGCGCCGCAATTGGTCATGAGACAATTGACGACAAGCGGATCTGACCCGTTGTCGCAGGCTATTGCTCCGCCGTTGGTGGCATGGCAGTCGTCGAAAACGCAGCAGGAAATAGACGGCGCGGAGTATTCACCGCAGAATATCCCGCCGCCGTTCGTGCACTCGTTGGCCGAAAACAGGCAATCATGGATCCAGGGATTCGAGTGTGCGGATACACAAATACCACCGCCGTCGGTGCCTTCGTTGTTACGGAAGATGCAGTCCTCCACGCAGGCGGTGGAACCCCTCGTGCACCAGATCGCCGCGCCGTTGGTGGCTTCGTTGAATTCGAAAACGCATTCAAGAATGGTCGGTGAGGCTTCGTAACATTGTATAGCGCCGCCGGAACCGTCGTCGCCGCTGCGGTAGCCGTTGCGGATGGTGAAACCCTGGACCCGGCATGCACCGGTTTCAGCATCGTCGAACAGGAAGGCGCGGTCCTGTGATTCACAGTTGATCACACAATGTTCCGGGCCATTCTCGGAAGCGACGGTGATCGCTTTGCCATGTACGTCAATGCCGCGATTACCGGGACCCTTGTACGTGCCATCCGCCACCAGGACCGTGTCACCATGGTCCGCCGCATCGATCCCCGCCTGCAGGGTCGGCTGCTCGGCCGGCACGTGAACGGTCGCCGCCCGCGCCACACTCGCTATCAGTAACATAATCCCACACACTGCTGCTCTCTTCGCCATCATTTCGCTCCTTTCCCGCTCACGCCCATCCCCGTCGCGTTCCCCGCGCGCATCCGGCGTGGACATGTGTCAATAGATTCCATCACCAGCTACGGGTACGACCAGGAATATGCCGGTCGCCCGTCGGCCGGCCTGATGTAACTCCTGATCATTACCGTCGATGAGATGTGTTCAGGGAGAGTGTAGCGTTGTTGACACATTGCGTCAACGTACGATGGCGCATCCCATTCCACTGCCTATGAATGGAAGGATGCCATGCAAGTATGGTGGAGGCATTGCAAGGGTACTGTACTGGCTCCGTCCAAGGAGCAGTTTACCTGTCAGTATCGGTGAATCAGCTAGATTGAGGAGAAATTTTATCATTGTAGGGACTTCGGTGCCAACGTTTCACAGCGAAGATTACAGGATTCCGGGTACGACCCCGGTGGGAGATTCTGAAGACGAGGCGGTGGGGGAGCCGGGCATGATGGAGAAACGGCCGGTCGTCGGGGGGAAGCGGTCGTAAATAAAACAGTGAACAAAAAAAATTACACTTCATTCTTGCTTTTTTTTGATGCGGGGCATAAATATCTCCGATACGCGTGACAACAGCTTGTTGCCATAGTCGCCGCAAGACCATCCATGGGGACGGGTGTCCCTTGGGCAGGTCCCGCCTGCGGGATGGCAGCGGCCAGGCCGGCGGTCGCCGCCGGGGTCGGTTTGGCGGCAACAGTGGTAACCGGGGCAAAAGGAGAAGTGATGTTCGAGAGACACTGGATTTCGAGATCGATGATCGTGGTGATTGGTGCGCTGCTGTTCGCTGGTATGGCGCAGGCGGCAACCTGGTATGTGGCGACGAACGGTGATGATACCACCGGCGACGGTTCGCCCGGCAATCCATGGTTGACCGTGGGGTATGGCCTCTCCATGGCGATGACGGGCGATACGGTGCATGTGGAACCGGGAACGTACTACGAGTCCCAGTTGACCATCCCGGTGGGAGTCGTGCTGCAGGGTTCAAACAGTGCCGTCAGCAAGATCGACAGCCAGTGGAATTGGACTGTCTTATGCAGCCAGGATTCAGTGCTCGAGAACATGCACATCCACGGCAACGCAGGCCCCAAGGGAGAATTCTCCAGGCAGTGGTACGACGGCTGTGTGGCCTGTGACGGCGGCAATGCCCTCATCCGGAACAATTTCCTGTCCTCCGACTACTCGACCATTCTCACCACCCTGAACGGCGCCAATCCGACCATCGTCAACAACACCTTCTTCGCCGCCATGCAATATGGTCTCATTTTCATCTACACCCGCGACGCCAGCACTCCCATCATCCGGAACAACCTGTTCAACATCTTCGTGGAGAACGCGGGTTGGGGGTATGGTGTCTATAATTACGACGGGAATCCCGATATCGCCTTTAACAACTATTTCAACGTGCCGACTCTGTACAACAATTGCACAGGGGTCAATGACACGACCTACGACCCCGGATTCTACAATACCAGCGGCGAGTTGGATGTGTATCATGACCTTTACATCCGGGAAACATCACCGGTCATCGATATCGGGTTGAATGCGGTGACCGGGATCGGAACCACGGATTTTTATGGCAATCCGAGGATCGCTGACGGGGATGGTGACCTGAACGCCGTGGTCGATCTCGGCGCATTGGAATTCTTTGGTTCACCTCCGGTCATTGATTTTGACGACACTTACATCGGAACCGAGGATGTGGCGATCACTTTCGATGCTTCCGGGACCTATGATCCGGACGGGGACCCGATGACCTTCCACTGGGATTGGGATGGTGATGGTATGTTCGATGAGACCACCGCCAGCGGTATGGTCGATCATACCTGGGCTGATCCATACTGTGGGACGATATACTTGAGGGTGGTGGATGCGCCCGGGCTGAGCAGCCGCGCCGAAGCGCTGGTGCTGGTGACGGTGCCTTCGCCTCGCATCCTCCATGTCCCCGCCGAGTATGGCACGATCCAGGCTGCCATCGACGCGGCGTACCATGGTGAGAGCGTCGAGGTCGCCGATGGTACCTGGACGGGAACGGGCAACCGCAATCTCGAGTTCCGGGGGAAGGCCATCACGCTGTACTCGGAAAATGGTCCGGACACGTGCATCATAGACTGCCAGAGCGCCGCCCGGGGATTTTACCTCCATGAGAACGAGACCAATTTCACCGTCATAGACGGTTTCAGCGCGATCAACGGGAACGACGGAGCCGCCTGTTGCAGCAACGCCGGACCGGTTTTCCGCAACTGTATTTTCAGGAACTCGAACACGGGCGGTTTCGGCGGTGGGGTGCAATTGAGCGGCGAGGGTGATCCCGCTTTGTACAATTGCGTGATCCGGAACAACTCGGCCCCCAGTACATCCAACGGCGCCGGTGGCATATCCGCTGGCTCCGACGGGAGGATTCTGCTGGTCAACTGCCTGATTCATCACAATTCCACCGGAGACGAGGGGGGCGGGATCGCCATCACCAACTGCCGGAACCACCTGGTACTGGTCAACAGCGTGGTGGCCAACAACTCCGCCGGTTGGCAGGGCGGTATCACCATAGAATGTGGCGGCGGCGGACAGCCCAGCATTGAACTGTTCAATTCGATTGTTTGGGGTAACAGCGGCGGCGGGGCGCAACTGGCTGGTGAAGCGGTCTGCTCGTATTGTTGCATCGCCGGCGGCGCCGCCGGAGAAGGCAACATCAATCTCGATCCCGCTTTCGTGAACAGCGGTGGCGGCGATTACCACCTGCAATCGGGCATCTCACCCTGCATCGATACGGGAAACAACCTGGTGGCGCTGCTGCCGGCGACGGATCTGGACGGGCTCACGAGAATCAGTGATGGTGATGCCGACAGTATCGCCGTGGTGGATATGGGTGTGTATGAAATCCAGGGTCCGCCGACTCCGACCCCGACCGCGACACACACGCCGCTGCCCACCGAGACCCCTGAACCAACATTCACTCCAACCGACCCGCCGACGCTCACTCCCACTCTTACACCGACGATTTCTCCGACGGCCACGCCGACCCTTACACCCACTCTCACTCCCTCCCTAACTCCGACAGCCACGCCCACCGCCACCCCCACGCCCGTGTTCACCGCCACGCCGACCGTCCCGCCCACTCCGGCGCCGGTGCCTGCCACTGGTACCTGGAGTCTGCTGCTCCTGTTGCTGGCTGCCTCCGTTGTGTTGGCGGGAAGGCCATCGATGCGGCGCTGACAATTCACCGGTCATATGAAGCGCGGGGTACTCCCGCGCTTTTCTCGTCCGGATCGCGTATCTCGTTGGGGTCGTACCCGTAATCTTGCAATGTTCGTTGTGGTGCGTTGGCTTGCAATCGTCCACGGCAACCAGGCGAAGCGCTCTTTCCAATGGGGTCGTACCCGGAATCCTGTAATGTTCGTTGTGATGCATTGGCTTGCAATCGTCCACGGCAACCAGGCGAAGCGCTCTTTCCAATGGGGTCGTACCCGGAATCCTGTATTGTTCGTTGTGATGCATTGGCTTTCAATCGTCCACGGCAACCACGGAGACAAAGGATGCACTGCTGGCGTTACTCGAACATGACAAGACGCGGTGAGCAGACAGGAGGTGGTGTCCTTATGAGGGAGTGAACTGACAATCTTTGTGTGTCGATGCTACGCGTCGGATTGATCACATGCGCCCTGGGTGCATCTGTATTCGTCCGCGCACCGCACCGCCGAACCAGCGCCGCCGATCGCAACGCTGCTGGAGGCACGCAACGGCTTGCGTCGTCAGGCAACCTCTCCTCACCACTTGACCACCGCAGGCATATATCGAAACCAAAGGCAGCGGAAGGTCGGCTGGCGGCTGTCCCCGATGTTGCGTATAATTACCATGGTTTTTCATGGGAAACATACCAGGTTGCGGAGGTGGAAAGGATGTACAGAAAGCCGGTAGTCATGGCGGTCATGGCGATAGTATGTTCCATGGTTGCCGTTGAACGGGGCGTCGCTTATGAGATCGGTCATTTGTCCCGCGCTTTTTTCGATTCGTCGCGAAACCGGAATATCGATGTGGAGATATTTTATCCGGCGGCAACGGCTGGTGATGATGTGCCGGTAGCGGTCGGGGTTTTTCCGGTGATCGCTTTTGGCCATGGGTATACGATTCCCTGGAGCGATTACGAATATTGTTGGGAGAGGTTATCCGCCGGGGGCTACATTTTCTGTCTTTCCGATACGGAAAGCGGCCTGTTACCCGATCACCTGGATTTCGGCAGGGATCTGGCGTTCATCCTGGGTGCCATGCAGGCCGCCGGTGGCGCGCCGGGAGATGTCTTCTATCAGCACGTGGCTTCGGCTTCGGCGCTGATGGGACATTCCATGGGTGGCGGAGCCTGTTTCCTGGGCGCTCAGTATGCAACCGGTCTGACCACGCTGGTGAATCTCGCCGCGGCTGAAACCAATCCGTCCGCGGTC
>JAFGDC010000227.1 GCA_016932295.1 candidate division CSSED10-310 bacterium | reverse complement strand
TGTATGGTGAGACCCTCGGACGCTCCGGTTATGGTCTCTGCGGCGTCAGCCCCCATATCGGATTATTGGCGCGCGGCGGCACCTATGCGGCGGTATTCGAGGGTGATATCCTTGTCAACGGCACGATCAAGAATCAGCTCCCCGCCGGCGCCGGTTTCGCTGTCATGACAACGAAACGACCGGTTCGCGAGGATGTGGGAGATGCAACCCTGGAACGGGGCGCTCGAGTGGTGGAACTGGCGCCTGAACTGCAACGTCCGGCAGGTGAAGAGATCACCTATCATGTATTCTTGACGCCATTGGGCGATTGCAAGGGTTTATATGTCAGCCAGAAGACGGGCACTTCGTTCACGGTCAAGGAACAGGCGGGCGGCAGAAGCAATGTGGGGTTCGACTACCTGGTCGTCCTGGTGGATGGTGATTGAACACGAGCACCCCGTGGTGAAGCTCGGGCGAGTTCCGGGAAGTGGGAAGGCGACGCCTGTCATGATGCAAAAACCGGTTTCATCGTCTTTCGTGTATGATCGAATCATCACCACTTGCCGCTGCCGCCGGAGCGGTCCGTCACGGGAACCGATGTCATGAACCGCCGTCTCCGATGCCTGACCGCCTGGTCGATTCTTGTCATCGCACTGCACCTTGCAGCTCGGGCACTGGTGGCGCATCCGACCGGCGCTTTTGGAGCAGATTCACCGACCGGTCATCTCATAAACGCCATGCGAACCTGTGGTGGATACATCAATCGCAACGCCGCCCTCATTCCGCCGTTGGTTCCTCTGCTGCTGGCTGGACTCCTTCTGCCGGGGATCGTTATCGCCCTGCTGCGGCATGCCCGGCGAACGGCGGCGGGCTTGGCGCTCACCGCCGCTGCGAGCGGCGCGCTGGCTTGTCACCTGTGCATCTCTGATCCATCCGATACAATCCCATTATGGGGGATGATTCCGGTCATCGCCGTGGCAGCCATGATCCCCGCGCTGCCTCACGCCGGTACCGGCGGCCGGGGTCCCAAAGTGGTGCTCGTGCTGGCGCTGTTGATCGGCACTGGATTGCGTTTCTACAACCTGCACGATCATCCTTACGGGTATGCGGGACATGCGGCCTACCATGCGCTGGAGTCACGGGCCATCGGCCGGCAGATCGCCGCGGGGACCTATCCGGAATCCCACGGAATCCTGCAGAGCACGTGGCATTTCGTCTTCGGATTCGGGCAAAGCACACAGCGACTCCTGGATATCGCCGCCTTCCGTCTGTATGGTTTCGGCATGGTACCCCAGCGGGTGATGGCGGCGATCCTGGGCATTCTCACCATCCCACTCCTCTGCCTGGTGGGAGCACGGCTCTTTGACCCCTGGACCGGCGCAGTCGCTGCCATGCTGTTGGCGGCGTCACCATGGAATGTCACCTGGAGCAGATACTCGGGCTGCATGCAGATACAGAGCCTGCCCTACCTGCTCATCCTCGTCCTGATGGCGCTCTGGAGCATGCGGGGCGCATGGTGGCGCTCCCTGTTCACCGGCATGTTCGCCGGGATCGCCATCCTGCTTTACTCGCCGAACTTCCTGCTCCCCCCCGCCATCATCATCTATACCGCCGCCGCTCACTGGCTGACAGGCCATGCCGGAACAAAGCCGACGCCATGGAAGAGCCTGCTTATCGGGGTCGGCGCATTACTTTTCGTCATCCCCCGCCTCCTCCACACCGGTCTCAATCTCGAACTCATCCTCGACTCCCCGATCGATCCCAATTTCCATCTCACTCTGGAAGTGTTGTACCGCAATGCCGGTTTCTTTCTGGAAAAGATCTTCCTGCGCCCGCACGGCATGCATATCAGCTTCACTGGTTCACTCCTGCACCCGGTCGTATCCTCCTTCATGCTCGTCGGCCTGGGTCTCGCGCTGCACCGCCTGCGGGACCATCGCTGTTTCCTGCTGATCCTGCTCACCGGCATCGCGATCATTCCGGCGGTCGCCTCGCCCGATCCCTACCCGCGGCGTTTCTTCAACTTGATACCCAGCGTCTATATCCTCGCCGCCGCCGCCATGGTTCAGATCGTCCATCTTCTCTCCCACCGCGGACGGCTGGGTAGCGCCGCCTGGATGACGGGCATGGTGGTGCTGACCATCCTGATCGCCTGCAGCAACGCAGACCGATATTTCTCCATCGTCCGGGCGCCGGAATCGGATCTCGGCGCGCTCGCCCGTGTTTTCGCCAAGGATGTTCGAGACCGTTACTATAAAAATGCCAGGGTATACTTCAAAGTGGATGGCATGAGCGAGGCGCAGTTGCAGGTGTTGTGCGACGATATCATCGCCTCCGAGGAAGAATTCCACGAGTGGGTGAAGTGGCTGGACAACCGGCAGCTCCTTGAACTGCTGCGCGATCCGATGCTCGCCACGGATGGCGATGCGGTTTTAGTTATTCGGGAGAAAATGCCGTATGAGGAGATGGTCGCCGTCACCTGGCGGGATCGCTACCCTGGAGCCGCAAGCCGACGCCTGCCCGAGGGGGAGAGCTCCATCGGCCGGCTGGAACTTTTCGAGATCGGCAGGGAGCAGATACGGGCGGCGGGGTACAAACCGATCCTCCAGGAAGCGTACGCCGTGGAAAGGGCAGTGGAACTGGTATCGATGATGGCGCCGGACGAATCCTGGCGGCGCTTCCAGGTCTCCATCGTTGAACCGCTGCCGGCGCCGGTACTGATCGATCCGGAGCTGTCGGCGGGTGAACCGGACTACTTTCTCACGCCGCCGGGATTCATTGACATCGGCATTCCTGGATTCTCCGGTCGCGGGTATCTTCATTGGCCCCTGAATGAACCGGGCAGGATCGCGATCCCCCTCGATCTACCCGAAGCGATGGAGGCGATTCTCTGGCTGCGGGTCATCATAGCTCCGCAGCACATCCACTGCCACCTTGGCGACACCGGTCTCGACCTGGCGGTGGATGAGAGCACGTATGCCTGGCGCTGGCTGGCGGTACCCTGCGGAGCGCTGGAGATGGGAATCCATGTCCTGACGCTCGAGGTCACCGGCAGTCTGATGTTGGACATGGTAGTGCTCACCGACAAACGCCAGGATCCGCTTCAGGACCCACTCGATGAGCTGGCCATGGTACGCGGATTTCCATCGCACCGGACGGTGTATGAGACGACGTGGATGGATATACGCAATGGCTTTTCGATCCCTGTCCCAGGTAATCTCGAAGTGCCGGCGGGCGCGGAGGTCGCGCTGCGGCTGGAAGGTGACGGGAAACGGAGCGCCTGGAGCGAATCCGTACCACTAATGTCGATCCGCTGATTATCGGCTTACATGCATCGTGTTACGGAACTGTCGTCTCACGATACCGATGTGTTCTCGATGTGGGATCGAGTGTTTTTCTTATGCAAAGAGAACATGGCTCATGTCTGATCTTGCGGATTGGCGCGGCAGAGCGGCAGAAGATCCGTTGTCGGACGGAAACTAGTCGATCCCCATCTTGCTTCGTACTTCATCCATC
>JAFGDC010000226.1 GCA_016932295.1 candidate division CSSED10-310 bacterium | reverse complement strand
TTCCTGGTCCTCGTCGAGAGCGGTCAGGTAATGAATGTCGCTGGTGACCTTGCCATCCTCGACTTTCCGGTACGGCGTTTCAATAAAGCCGAACTCGGTGACCTTGGCGAAGGTGCTCAGAGACACGATCAGACCGACGTTGGGACCTTCCGGCGTCTCTATGGGACAGATGCGGCCATAGTGCGTCGTGTGCACATCGCGCACTTCGAATCCCGCCCGGTCCCTGCTCAATCCGCCGGGACCCAGGGCCGAGAGCCGCCGTTTGTGGGTCAACTCGGCCAGTGGATTGGTCTGGTCCATGAACTGGGAGAGCTGGCTCGACCCGAAAAACTCGTTGAGCGCCGCACTCACCGGCTTGGCGTTGATGAGGTCATGAGGCATGGCGGTGGTAAGGTCTTGAATGCTCATGCGCTCGCGTATGGCGCGCTCCATGCGGACCAGGCCGATACGGAACTGGTTCTGCAGCAGTTCACCGACGGAACGGACGCGCCGATTGCCCAGGTGATCGATGTCATCCACTGAGCCACGGCCGTTCTTGAGACGCAGCAGATAGCGGATGACCGCAACGATATCCTCGGGAGTCACGGTGGTCTGGCTCAACGGATAGTCAAGGCCCAGCTTTTTATTGAGTTTCAACCTTCCCACCTGGGAAAGGTCGTAGTACTTTGGATCGAAAAAGAGGCTCTTGAAGAGATTCTGCGCACTTTCGGAAGTAAGCGGATCGCCCGGTCGCAAACGCTTGTAGATCTCGATTTGGGCCTGGCCTTCGGGATCCTCCTCCTCGTTCAGCTTGTCCTTGGCGAGGGTTTCATGCAGGGATGAACCCACATCGGCGTTTTCCAGGAAGATGAGATCCAGTTCGGAAATTTTGCTGGACAGGATTTTTCCGGCGATCTCAGGAACGATTTCCTCATTGCACTGGATGAGTATCTCACCGGTTTCGGGATCGACGATATCATCGACCACGACTTTCCCAAGCAGCTTTTCCTGTTCCAGGAGGATTTTATCGATGCCGGAATCCAACATGCGCCTGATGCTGCGTTCTGTTATGCGGCTCTTCTCCTTGACCAGCACCTTGCCGGTTTTGGGATGTCGGATGTCTTCCAGGGCTCGTTCACCAAGCATGCGTCGCGATACGGCCCGATAGAAGCCGCCTTCACCTCGTTCCACCTTTTCGATGAGATAAAAGAGGCGCAGGATTTCCTGGTTGGACCGGTAGCCGAGGGCGCGGAGCAGGGTGATGGCGAGCAGCTTACGCTTGCGATCGATGCGGACGTGCAGCAGATCATTCGTGTCGAACTCGAATTCGAGCCAGGAACCCCGGTAGGGGATCAGGCGTGCCGTGTAGAAGGCCTTGCCGGAATGGGTTTTACCCTTTTCCTGTTTGAAGAAGACGCCGGGAGACCGATGCATCTGCGAGACGATGACACGCTCCGTTCCGTTAACGATGAAGATGCCCTTGTTGCCGATGGCGATCTTGCCGGATTCGTCCTCCTCGACCTTGATCATGACCGGCATTTCTCCCAGATAGACTTCCTGCTGCCTGATATCGCGCAAGGTTCTTACGTCGGAGTCCGGTTCTTTTTCCCAGACCACCAGTCGCAGGGTGACTTTCAGGGGAACCGAATAGGTATTGCCGCGCTGCTTGCATTCGTCCTCGTCGTATTTCATCTTGAGGGTGACCCGTTTCCCGCAATAGTCGCAGGTTTTATACGAGACACCGCTCTTGCAGGATGGGCAACGGGCGGTTTCCGGGTGTAGACTCAAGTCGGAGACACCGTTGTGATGACCGCATTCACACGACCAGCTGTAGCGATTTTCCATGCCCTTGAGCCGGCCGCAACTGCATTCCCAGACACCAAGTTCATAGCTGATGAACTCGAGCTGTGCGGTCTTGTTGTAATTAGAAATGGGGAACACCGCATTGAACACCGCCTGGATGCCCATGTTCACCCTGTCATCAGGCAGCATGTCGATCTGCAGGAAGCGATCATATGATTCATGCTGCATGGCCAGCAAATCCGGAATATCCATGATGGACGGATTTTTGGCGAACGAAAGACGGTTGCGCAGCGGTGCAGCGCGCTTAAACGATCTACTGGATATCTGTACCATTTACTACCCTCACATCAGGAGGTTCAAACCGCGTGCGATCTCGACACGATTCCTACACCTCGACCGAGAGGCGATATGGAAACAGCCCCGTACTGGTCCGCGACCGATGACCGGCCACCGCAACCGCATGGGGCATGAATTGCACACACTGATTACTTGATCTCAACAGTTGCGCCGGATTCCTCCAATTTCTTCTTTACATCTTCCGCGTCTTCCTTGCTCACGCCTTCCTTGACCGGCTTCGGCAAGCTTTCCACCAGGTCCTTGGCTTCTTTCAGACCCAACCCCGTGATTTCGCGCACCACCTTGAGGACCGGAATCTTCTTGTCGCCGAAGCTGGTCAGCACCACGTCGAATTCGGTCTGCTCTTCCGCCGCCGCTTCTGGTGCTGGTCCGGCCATCATTCCCGGCATCATCGCCATGGGAGCCGCGGCCGTGATACCGAACTCCTCTTCCATGAGCTTGGCCAGGTCGTTCGCCTCAAGCAGGCTGAGTGATTTGATTTCATCAAAGATTTTAGTGACTTTCTCGGAAGCCATCTGGGTCCTCCTCACTGTTTCTATGGATCTTGTCCCGTTGAATGCGCATCATATGGTTACAGTTCCTGAGCGGCGGTATCGCCTTTCTCAGCGTATTGTTTCAAAATGGATCCGATGGCCCGCATGGGTCCCTGGATGCCGGCGAGGATTCCTCGCATGGGGGCCTGGAGGCCGCCGAGGATCTTGGCCATCAGGTATTCCATGCCGGGGATATCCACAAGTTCGGGGATCTGTGCGGCGGTGACCGGCGTGCCATCGAGGACACCGGTCTTGAAAACGACCGCCTCGTGATCATTCTGGAAATCCTTCACCACCTTGAGAAACTTGATGGTGTTGGAGGCGGTGGTGACGAAGGCAATTGGGCCTTTCAAGTCGTGATCGAGCGCCGCGAAGGGAGAATCCTTGACCGCCAGCCGAGCCAGGGTATTCTTCATGATGCGCAGGCGAGCGTCGGCCTGCCTGAGCTTGATGCGCAGATCACTGATGTCCGCCACGGTCAAACCGCGGTATTCGATCAAGAAGGCCGACCGCACATCAGCCATGTGCCCCTTGAACGAATCAACAACCTTGCTTTTGTTTTCTTTTCTCATTGCTACATCCTATTTCCGCTGAGTGGCTGCATCACTGTTTCGGTCCATCATGCCCGGAACATGCCCGTCACCTTGGTGGTGTCGAGCTTCAATCCCGCACCCATGGTGCTGGAAAGAACCACGGATTTGAGGTAGACACCCTTGCTGGACGAGGGTTTGGCCTTGATGATGGCATCGAAGAGCGCCACGGTATTATCGCGCAATTGGTCCAGTTCGAAAGACGCCTTGCCGATGGGGGCATGGATATTAGCGCCCTTGTCGACACGGAATTCTATTTTACCAGCCTTGATGTCGCGGATGGCACGCGCCAGATCGAACGTAACCGTGCCAGCCTTGGGATTGGGCATCAATCCGCGCGGACCGAGCATCCGGCCCAGTCGGCCCACTTTGCCCATCAGGTCCGGCGTGGCGACGGCGGCATCGAACTCCAGCCAACCACCATTGATTTTTTCAATGTATTCATCGCATCCCACAAAATCAGCGCCGGCGTTTTTCGCCTCTAGTTCTTTTTCTCCGGTGGCGAACACCAGAACGCGGACCTTGCTTCCGGTGCCGTGGGGCAGCACCAGGGTACCACGCACCATCTGATCGGCATGGCGGGGATCCACCCCCAGCCGCATAGCCACCTCGACGGTTTCGTCGAACTTCGTGGATGCGTTCTCCTTGATGAACCGCAACGCATCTTCGAGTTCATAAAACTCGTCATCCTTGAGCTTCGCCTTTATCGATTCGAATCGTTTGCTGTGCTTCGCCATTTCGTTTCTCCTCCGCAGCGCGTGGCAGCCCGCGTCACTCCCGAACTTCGATGCCCATGCTTCGCGCCGTGCCCTCAATGATCTTCATGGCCTGATCGATGTCATAGCAATTGAGATCGGTCAGTTTGGTTTCGGCGATTTCTTTGACCTGGGCGCGGGTCACGCTGCCCATTTTCTGCTTGCCTGGATCACCGGTGGCCTTGGCCAGGCCTGCGGCTTTCTTGAGCAAAACCGCGGCAGGCGGGGTCTTCGTAATAAACGTGAAAGACCGGTCGGCATACACGGTCACGATTACCGGGATGGTCATGCCGTCCTGACCCTTGCCTCCGGTTCTGTCGTTGAAGGTGCGGCAGAATTCGCCGATATTGACGCCGTGCTGACCGAGAGCGGGACCAACCGGCGGCGAGGGGTTGGCAGCTCCAGCGGGGCACTGCAACTTCACTTGTGCGATGACTTTTTTCATACCTCGTACTATCCTCTCCAGCACTGTGGGAAGGGCTGCTCAGAACGATGCCGACAACTCATGTCAGGCGCCCTCTACCTGGGAAAAATCCACTTCCACGGGGGTCGAGCGACCGAAAATGCTCACCATCACCCGCAACGTGTTGCGGTCCTGGTTCACCTCGTCCACGACACCAGTGAAATTGGCAAACGGTCCGTCGGTGATCCGCACACGCTCACCCTTCTGGAATTTGATCTTCGGTTTGGGTTTCGATGTGCCGGCTTCGATCTGCTTGAATATGACTTCCACATCGTGTTCACTCAGGGGCGCCGGCTTCGCCCCGGAACTCACGAAATTGGTTACTTTCGGTGTGTTTTTGATGAGATGCCAGAGTTCCTCGTCCATCTCCATCTTGATAAGCACATATCCAGGAAAGAAGTTTTTCTTGGTGATTTCCTTCTTGCCCTTCTTGAATTCGACCACGTTCTCCTTCGGCACGAGCACCTCGCTGATGACGTCCTCTAGGTGCTTGATCTTGATTTGCTGGTCGATGTGCTGCTTGACCTTCTCCTCATACCCGGAGTAGGTGTGAATCACGTACCAACGTTGCGCCATACTACTTACCAATCCTCAGGACATACCCTGGAGCCGCCCCGCCGCTATACATTCCACTCATCCCGGCACCACTATGACTGAATGATCTTGTAGATCCAGGCAAGGACACCGCCGAAAAGCACCAGGGACACCCAGGAAAACACCGTGGGCGCTCCCTCGAGCGTCGGCTGGATACCCTTCGAGAGCGACAGATCCACGACTCCCAGAAACATACCGAGTATGATGGTGGTGACTATGACCACCCACGTGGAAGCCATCACCTCGCTCCGCTTGGGCCACGTCACCTTCTTCAACTCGATTCGGACTTCCTTCAAAAATGTGATCAGCTTTTTGAACATCAGCGCCTCACTGCCTTGATCGCGTGATCAGGAAAGGCAAAAAGACAGGCCAGGAGGGACTCGAACCCCCAACATTCGGTTTTGGAGACCGACACTCTACCAATTGAGCTACTGGCCTTGAGGTTTCACCAAAACGGGGATAATAAACAATCCCGAGAGTTTGTCAAGCTTTTTTTTCACTTGACCTGCTTGTGAAGGGTATGCTCACGATCGAACGGACAGTACTTCTTCAGCTCAAGCTTGTCCGGCGTCTTCTTCTTGTCGCGGGTGGTGGAGTAGTTTCGCCGTTTGCATACCGTACACTGCAAATGAATAATTGTTCGCATGACGCCCTCTTTGCCTACTCTATGATATCGATGACGACACCGGCGCCGACGGTCTTGCCGCCTTCCCGGATGGCGAAGCGCAGTTCTTTCTCCATGGCGATC
>JAFGDC010000225.1 GCA_016932295.1 candidate division CSSED10-310 bacterium | reverse complement strand
TCCTGCCTGGCGGCGATACGGGATGTGCCGGTAAGGGGTTGCAGCAGCCAGTTGCGGATTGTGCGGCTGCCCATGGGGGTGATGGCCCGATCCAGCAGATCCAGCAGGGTGCCGGTGCGTGATCCGTGCAGGATAGTGCGGGTCAGCTCGAGGTTGCGCAAGGTGGCCTGGTCCAGCACCATGACCCCCTCGAAGCGATGCACCCGCAGTCGCTTCAGGTGATCCAGGTCATGCTTCTGGGTATCTCTCAGATAGGATAGCAGGGCACCCGCGGCGCCGATGGCGAGAGGCATGTCTTCGCAGCCGAACCCATGCAGGGAATGAACGCCCAGGTGCTTTTGCAGGTCGTCACGGGCCGCATCGGCGGCGAAATCAAAATCCGGCAGTCGGTTGATCATAATCCGTCGATCCGGCGGTTGCAGTCCTCTGAGCAGCGCCTCGCTTATCGATTCGGGCACCAGCAGTTCACTCGGGGTGATGGTTTCCAGCAGCAGGCCCAGATCTTCTCCGCCACGCTCTCCACCGAACTGGGCCACGGCGAAATCGCCGGTGCTCAAGTCGATATATGCGGCGCCGAAACCCGAACGCCGCTCATGGATAGCCATGAGATAGTTGTTGGCCCTGGCGTCAAGCAGGTTTTGATCCAGCACCGTGCCGGGGGTGATGATCTTGATCACCTCGCGCTTCACCAACCCGCGCGCTTTCTTGGGATCCTCCACCTGCTCGCAGATGGCTACCTTCAGGTTCGCCCCGATGAGACGCGCGATATAGGTGGTGGCGGCATGATGAGGGAACCCGCACATGGGGGTGGGATTGTCGCTGTCCTTGTCCCGCGATGTGAGTGCAATATTCAAAATTCTGGATGCCCGGACCGCATCGTCGAAGAACATCTCGTAGAAGTCACCCATCCTGAAGAAGAGAATGCAGTCGGCGTGCGCCTGTTTGATTTCCCGATACTGCTGGAGCATGGGGGTCAGGCCCGGATCTTGCGCGTGGTTATTCGGTGTCTTGGCCGGCATCGACTTTTATCACGTAGGAGAAAAGGTTCTGGCTGGCATCGAGTTCATCCACGATGCGTTTGGCCTGAGCACGTCTGGTGAATGGCCCGATGCGGACCCGATACACGGTGTTGCCGCCACCGTCATGCATGGAGACGATAACCGGGTAACCGGCGTTACGCAGCCTGCCATGCAGTTGCTCGGCATTGGCTTGTTGCGAGAAAGCGCCCACCTGAACGTAGAAGAGATCACCGGTGGTCGCCGGCGGCGCGGCGCGGTGCGTGGCAGCGTCATTCTCCGGCGGCGCTGGATTTTTATCGTCGGTTCCAATGCGGACAAGCAGGGTTGGATCGATGGCCGCGCCGTTGGCAGCGGCGATGCGCGCGTATTGTGCGGCGCCGGTTTTATCGCCACGCTCGAAAAAGAGTTCGGCGAGATTCACGGCCGCCGCACCCGACAAGGCGTCCACTTTCAGGGAAGAGACCACGCGCTGAAACGTCAGTATCGCTTGCTCCTCATCACCCAGCCGGCGGTACGATGCGGCAAGAATGAAAAGGCCGCGGCGTTCCTCGCCACCGGCGGTGAGCATGGCCTGGGCGTGGGCGGCGGCATCCTGATACCGCTCTTCGAGATAGGCGGTCATGGCGCGTTCCGCCAATAATCCGGTGTGTTGCTCGGGTGGGCTGGCGGCGTACATCTCCGCCAACAGGCGGTCCAGTTCCTCGGGATCGATTTCCATGTCCGCGAGGAAACGCAGTATGGCGACAATCGATCCCCGTTCCTGCAGCGCCTGGCGTGCCGCCGCCCTGGCTTGCCCGGCGCGGCCTTCCTGGACCATGACCCGCCATTGATCGATATCGTCCTGGACCGAATCCGCACCGGCGTACCGCGCACTCAGCAGGATCAGCAAACCGGCGAGAAGCCGGCAGGTATGCCTAGTGAAAGCGCTTCCGTTCATGAAGGTTCCCGACTTACCGCGCTCGGTCGGGCAGCAGGATGCGATTGATGAATTCCATTTCACCCAACCGCAGGGCGGCGGTGATCAGCCTGTTCACCAGGTGCGGCGCCAGGTCTTCGGGCCATGCTTCTTCAGCCAGCACGGCCATCGCATCGCCCTCGCGGCGTTGGGAGATGAGCAGCTCCACGAGCAGCAACCGCACCCATTCTGGTTGGCTGGTGGTGTGCATGATGCCGCGCAGCATGTCTTCGAGCGCCAGAGTTTCGCCCTTGTCAGCCAGGATGGTGATTAGTTTGCCGACCTCTGCTTGTGAAGCCGGTTCCGCGGCTTCCATGGCGCCGGTCAGGGCTTTCACCGCCTTGTCTGGCGCATTCGCCGCCAGGTGCAGGCGAACCACCGCGAGCGTCGCTTTCGGCAGTTGCGGCGCCAGGGTTTGCGCCTTGCGGTAATGAGTCAACGCCGGGCCGGTTTTGCCGTTGGCGGCGAGCCATGCGCCGTGCGCCATGTGGTAGCGGTACCAGACCATGGGCACGGGTCGTTTTTCCAGTTTTTCGATGCGCTTCGGCAGGAGCGCGGCATCGTCCCATCGTCCATCCGCCTGGAAACACCACAGGGTCGCGCGGAGGAAGGCGGGTGAGGAGCTGAATCGTCGGGCGAGCGAAAGGGCTTCATCCGCCGCCAACCTGGTCCGACCGCCGGCGAGGAGAGTTCGAAGATACCCAGCGGCTGCGTCGGCGGCCTGTTCCGGGGCTGCATCCGGGCGGATGAAAACGCTGCGGAAGAGATCCGCGGCCCGTTCGTGCAATCCGCGGCTTTCGTACAGGAGCGCGAGACCGAGGAACGCCTCAGCGGGTTGGGAACCGGCGGCGATGGTGGCTTCCAGCCGGTGCAGGTCATCCTCCAGCACGTCATGGCGCAGTACGTCCCGGTAGATCTTGAGGATGATCGCCATGGCCGGCTCCCGGTTCGAAGCGCGGCGGCGCAGTATCAGGAGCACCAGCAGTGCCGCCAAAAGCAGCGCCAGGGAGAGTACGATCAACCAGGGATTTCCGGTCATGGTGTTCCTCCTTCCAGTCGCGACTCGTCCGGAGGTCGCGTTCTCCACCGATTGTGCACCCAGACCCACTGCTCCGGATGGGCCCGGACCTTTTCCTCGATCCTGCTGATGAGCATGGCGGTGTTGGTGGTGACATCCGTCTCGAAGTCGCCCGTGTCCACCAGGTCGAGCGGCCCCTCGAACCGCAGGTAATGTCTATTGTCGGGCAATCGGTGGGTGGATAGCAAGTACGTCGGCAGGTGATGGCGCAGCGCCAGCGCCATGGGACCGGAAGGAGTATAGGCGAGCGTGCCGAAGTAGGGGACGAATACGCCGCGCACTTTCCGCGAGTCCTGGTCGGGTAGGATGCCGAGAACACGGTTTTCGGCGATGGAATCCTGAATAATCTGCTTGGTGCTCCGATCGTCGCGATGCACCGGGTTGAGATTCCACTGTGAGCGCAGTTCGAACATCAATCTGCCCAGTTGCGAGTGGGGGTTTTCACGAACGATAGTGGTCACGGGAAAACCATGTGAACCCACGTATGCTCCCAGGTACTCGAAATTTCCCAGGTGACCCGAGAAAAAGATGGCCGGTCCGCCTTGCTTGAGGTGTTCGACCACCTCCTGTCCCTCCACCACCATGACACGATCCAGGCCTTCCTTTCCCAACCTGGGCAGCAGGAGGCATTCCATGAGCGCTTGTCCGAGGTGCCGGAAGCATTCTCTGCCGATACGCATCTTCCCGGCATGATCCATCGTGTCGCCATAGGCTGTGTCGAGATTGCGGAGTACGCTCCGGCGCTGGGCCGGCAAGAGACGCCAGGCGGCTGCGCCCATCCCGGCGCCGAGTCTCAGGGCGGCGTCGCGGGGCAGCAGGCGGGTGAGGAACAAGAGCAGGCGGACACCGTATGACATGATGGTTTGGACCGTCCGCTGGAAGAGTACGTGTGCCCAGGTTCGTCGCCGGTGCGCCATGATCAGGCCGGAGGTCGTTTGAGGATGTCGTGCAGCTTGAGGATGCCTTCCGGTCGGCCATCCATGTCCGTAACGATGAGGCAGGTGATGGTGTGCGCCTCCATGAAGTTCATGGCGACACTGGCCAATTCGCCCCGGTCGATCAATTTGGGTGACGTGGTCATGTAGGCGGCCGCCGGCTGTTCGAGCATGTCGGCTCCGGTGGTGAGCGCCCGCCGCAGGTCGCCGTCGGTGATTATCCCTGCCAGACGGCTGTCATCATCGACGACGGTGGTGACTCCCAAGCCCTTGCTGGTCATTTCCACCAGGACATCCTTCATGAGGGTTCCGGTATGGACTACCGGGAGTTCAGCGCCATGCCGCATAAGCTGTTCGACACGGAGGAGCTTTCTGCCGAGCTTGCCGCCCGGATGGAGATCCGCGAAATCGGTTTCGCGGAAGTCACGGATTTCCAGGAGCGCGATTGCCAGGGCATCTCCGAGGGCAAGCGCCGCGGTGGTGCTGGTGGTCGGCGCCAACCCCATGGGGCAGGCTTCCGCCCTGATGTCAACGGTGAGCACCACGGTGCTGGCCTTGGCCAGCTCCGAATCCGGCTCGCCGGTGACGGCGATGATCTTGATGTCCCGCTCCTTCAGGCGTGGCAACAGGCGGAGGATTTCGAAGGTCTGCCCGCTATTGGACAAGGCAAGCACCAGGTCGCCGGCGACGATCATGCCGAGGTCGCCATGAATGGCATCGCCGGCATGCAGGAAGAAAGCCGGTGTGCCGGTGCTGGCCAGGGTGGCGGCGATTTTCCGACAGATAATGCCTGACTTACCGATGCCGGTCACCACCACTCTGCCCCGGCATCCGAGAATGAGCCGCACCGCGGTGGTGAAGCTCTCATCCAGCCGCTCGGCGATGTGCTGGATGGCCTCCGCCTCTTGCCGGAGCACCTCGCGCGCCGTTTCGATCATGGTGCGCGAGGAATCGTGCATATCAGTTTCCGCCAAGGAGCGGACGGGAGGTCTCGTGAATGGCCATGATGGTTCGTAGAACAAGCTCTAAATCCTCCAGCGCCAGCATGTTGGGTCCGTCGCAGGGCGCTTCGTCCGGCTGGTCGTGAACCTCCAGGAAGAGCGCATCCACGCCGGTGGCGACTGCTGCTCTGGCCAGGGGAAAGACGAATTCCCGCTGGCCGTCGCTGGCATCCCCGCGTCCACTCGGCAGTTGCACGCTGTGAGTGGCATCGAATACCACCGGGTATCCTGTGCGGCGCATTATCAAGAGTGATCTCATATCCACCACCAGGTTGTTGTACCCGAATGATGCGCCGCGCTCCGTCAGCAGTATGTCATGATTGCCGGTAGCGGCGACCTTCTCGGCGCTCCTGGCCATGTCCCACGGCGCCAGGAATTGACCTTTTTTAATATTGACGGGTTTTCCCGTGTGTCCGGCAGCCTGCAGGAGATCCGTCTGGCGTGACAGGAAGGCCGGGATCTGCAGTACATCGGCGACTGCTGCCGCCGCCGCCGCCTGGTCGGAATTGTGGATATCGGTGAGAATGGGCAGATCCAGGGACTTCTTCACCGCCGCCAGCGCGGCGAGTCCCGCCCGTACGCCGATTCCCCGGTAACCTTTTTGGGAGGTTCGGTTGGCCTTGTCATAGGAAGACTTGAATATAAAGGGCAACGAAAACGCGGTGGTGATGTCCCTGAGGGCAGCGGCCATGCTCAGCGCGTGCCGCTCTGATTCCACCACGCAAGGGCCGGCGATCAGCACCAACTGGCCGTCGCCGATAACGAAATCCCGCAGCGCGATGGTCCGCCTCATGCGTTCCGCTCCTGCGAATAATCCTTGCATGCCTTCACGAAGTCGATGAAAAGTGGATGGGGCCGCAGGGGATGAGATTTGAATTCGGGATGGAACTGGCAGCCCAGGAACCATCGATGATCCTTCAGTTCCACGATCTCCATGAGGCGGTTGTCGGGAGAGGCACCGCTGAACACCAGCCCGTGTTCTTCAATACACTGCCTGTAATCGGTGTTCACCTCGTAACGGTGCCGGTGGCGTTCGTCGATGTTCGTCCGACCGTAGATCCGGTGCGCATTGGAGCCCGCCTCCAAACGGCAGGGATAGGAACCCAGCCGCAAGGTGCCGCCAATGTCCGTGAGATGCGCCAGTTCTGGGAGCTGGTGGATGATCGGGAACGGCGTCCCGGCGTTGAACTCGGTGCTGTTGGCGCCGATGCATCCACACCGGTCACGGGCGAATTCAATCACCGCGCATTGCATGCCCAGGCAGATGCCGAAGAACGGGATGTTGTGGGTACGGGCGTAATGGATCGCGCCGATCTTGCCCTCGATTCCCCGGATTCCAAACCCACCGGGAATCAACAATCCATCATAGTCCTCCAGCCAGCCATGGGTGCCGCCTCCTTCCAAGTCTTCGGATTCGATCCAGTGGCAGTGCACCTTGACGTCATTATGGGTGGCGGCATGGGTGAACGCCTCATTGAGACTCTTGTAGGCATCCCGAAGCGCCGTGTACTTGCCCACCACCGCGATCTTCACCTTCTCGGAGGGGCGTTCCATGCGTTCGATCATGGCATTCCATTCATCCATCACGCTGGGTCCGGTCCGAAAGCGCAGCCGCTTCACCAGCAGTTCGTCCAGACCTTCCTCGGCGAAACTCAAAGGCACCCGGTAAATATTCGCCATGTCACGGGCGGTGATCACCGCGGTCGGATCCACGTTACAGAACAAGGCGATCTTCCGCTTCACCTCGGCGGGCAGTTCCCGATTGGTCCGGCACAGCAGGATGTCCGGCTGGATACCGATGGCGCGCAGTTCCCGAACGCTGTGCTGGGTGGGTTTGGTCTTGAGTTCACAGGCGGCTTCCAGGTAGGGCACCAGGGTGACATGGATATACACCATATTCTCCCGGCCGTGATCCAGCCCAAACTGGCGGATAGCCTCCAGGAACGGCTGGCTCTCGATGTCACCCACCGTGCCGCCGATTTCCACTATGACTACATCGGTGTTGCGGGCCAGCCGGTTGACCGCCTTCTTTATCTCGTCGGTGATGTGCGGAACCACCTGCACCGTGCCGCCGTGATAGCCGCCGGCCCGTTCCTTCAGAATGACCGAGTGGTAGATTTGTCCGGTGGTCACGTTGTTCAGCTTGCCGGTGCGGATGGAAGTGAACCGTTCGTAATGGCCGAGGTCCAGATCGGTTTCAGCGCCGTCGTTGGTCACGTACACTTCGCCGTGCTGGTAAGGGTTCATGGTTCCGGGATCAACGTTGATATAAGGATCGCACTTGAGAATGGTGACGTGCAGCCCGCGGCTTTCCAACAGGCAGCCGATTGAGGCCGCGGCAATACCCTTGCCCAGGGAGGAGACCACTCCTCCCGTGATGAACATGAATTTGGTGCGCCGGGGGCTCATGGTTGTACTCCTCGAGCCGGCGCAATGGGTTCGTGCCCTCCATCCGCACCGGTGGTTGATGAACGAAGCAACGCTTCCACGCGTGGTATATCCGCCGGGCGGTCCACGCCGTGACTCCGGAAAGGCGTGCGGATGACGCGAATGGGCAATCCGTGCTCAAGAGCGCGTAGCTGTTCGAGTTTTTCGATCGCCTCCAGTGGCGACGGCTGCCAGGAGATGAAGCGACGGAGCGCGGAGGCGCGGAAGGCGTAGATGCCGACATGGATGAGCATGGCGGGAGCCGCCGATTCCGGGTCACGTGCAAAGGGGATG
>JAFGDC010000224.1 GCA_016932295.1 candidate division CSSED10-310 bacterium | reverse complement strand
GGCGGAGGGAGTGGCTGCGGCGGCGCCTCCTGAACTGCTTGCCGCCGATGTGCAGGAAGCCTTGGCACAACTCGGCAGGATCAACGGTGAAACCGCGCCGCGCGATGTCCTCGACCGCATCTTCTCGCGCTTTTGTATAGGGAAATAACCATGGCATACGACCTCGTCGTGGTGGGAGCCGGTCATGCCGGTTGCGAAGCGGTGGTGGCCGCGGCTCGCATGGGATTGCGGACCCTCCTGGTCACCTCGAATCTGGATCGTATGGGTTTCATGTCATGCAATCCAGCCATCGGCGGTCTGGGCAAGAGCCAACTGGTGCGGGAAGTGGACGCTCTCGGCGGGATCATGGGGCAGGCCGCCGATGAAACAGGAATTCAGTTTCGGGTCCTCAACAGGAAGAAAGGACCCGCCGTGCAGGCACTCCGCGCCCAGACTGATCGGGCCGCCTACTCGGCGGAAGTGACCAGACTGGTCCTCGCAGTGCCCGGGGTGGAGGTTATCGAGGACGAAGTGACCGGGGTCGGGGTGGAAGGGGATTGCGTTCGGGGCGTAACCACCCGGTGGGGAAGATGCCTGGAAGCGAATGGTGTCATACTTACCCCGGGTACCTTCATGAACGGTCTGGTCCATATCGGCGATCATCGATATCCCGCCGGCCGCGCCGGTGATTTCGCCGCCCTCGGACTCAGCGACAGCCTGGCTGCCCTCGGTTTGCGTATCGGTCGCCTGAAAACCGGAACCCCTGCCCGGTTGGCAAGGGATTCCATTGACTTCCAACGGCTCGAACGCCAGGACGGTGAACCGGATCATCCCTTTTTCTCGTTTCGCTCCGAGAAGCGCCCCAGACGACCACAGGTCCCCTGTCATATCACCTACACGAATCCGCGGACCCATGAGATCATCATGGCGAATCTTTCCAGATCGGCGTTGTATGGAGGAAAAATTACCGGCATCGGCCCCCGGTATTGTCCTTCCATTGAGGACAAACTGGTGCGGTTTCCCGGTCGTGACCGCCACACAATCTTCCTCGAACCGGAAGGGTGCGACTCACCGGAAATCTATGCCAACGGCATCTCCACCAGCCTCCCCATCGATGTCCAGGAACTCTTCATACACAGCATCGAAGGGCTGGAGCGGGCGCGTATCCTGCGGCCCGCTTATGCCATCGAGTATGACTTCGTCGATCCCCGGCAACTGACGCCTGCTCTCGAATGCAAGTCCATCAGGGGCCTGTTTCTTGCCGGCCAGATAAACGGTACGTCCGGCTATGAGGAGGCGGCCGGCCAGGGCATGCTGGCGGGCATCAACGCGGCGCGGCGGCACCATGGCGCCGGGCCGATCATTCTCCGGCGGGATGAAGCATATATCGGTGTGATGATCGACGATCTGGTCACCCTGGGAGTGGATGAGCCGTACCGTATGTTCACGTCCCGCGCCGAGTACCGCTTGCTGCTGCGCCAGGACAATGCCGAGGAACGATTGTCCGCTTATGGACACCAACTGGGATTGCTGAACGATGGCGAGTATAGCCTGATTCAGACACGCCTGGCGGCGGTGGATGCTGAACTGACGCGCCTGGCGGCGGTGCGGCTGAAACCGGACCAGGCGACCAATGATATCCTCGCGGTTCGCGGCTTGCAGCCATTGGGGCACCCGGTGACCGGCGAGGAATTGCTGCGGCGTCCGGAGATGGGATACGACGATGTGGCCGAACTGGTGGGGCGCGGCGCGGATATGACCGATCTGAACAAGGTGTGCCTCGAGATGAAGATCAAATACGAAGGGTATCTGATCCGCCAGGAGCAGTTGGCGAAACAATCTCGGGCGATGGAGGAGGCCAGGATTCCCGAGGCGTTTGATTACACGGGGATTCCGGGACTGTCCACCGAACTCAGGCAGAAACTGCTGGCGGTTCGGCCCGTGACCCTGGGACAGGCCGCCCGGATCCCGGGCATGACCGCTGCCGCAGTGGGTATTCTGGCGGTGATGCTGAAACGGCATGCCGGTTGATCCCGTGGTACCACCGGTCATGGTTGCCCCGGCCTGGCTCCGATGATCTCTCCAATCCAAATCCCCTGCCTGAATTCTCCCTGGTGTTCCGCAGTGGCCTCATGACATCGCCGCCATCATCATGACGGTGACGGGTGATAACGGGATTGTTATACCTTTTCAATGAACTACCAAATGTGGTGGGAAGATGTGGTGGGAAGTTGCGTCCAACTTCCATACTTGACAATGAGATGGCTTAAAAGATACTAATACGATAGACTTTCTTCCCGTGCCTTCTGACACATCGTGACGTACCGGGGCGCGGGATTGGTAACCGATCCGGCCGCTTTCCGTACAATACGGATTGAACTGTCGGGGAGATGCTCAGGGAGTATTCATGAGACTTTCAACGAGGATCAGATACGGATTGCGGGCAATGATGGAATTGGCCGAGCATCGCGAGGACACTCCCTTGCTGGTGAAGCATATTTCCGACAGGCAGGAAATTTCAAAAAAATACCTCGAGAACCTGCTCATTGCACTGAAAAACGGCGGTCTGGTCAGGAGTATTCGTGGTTCGAAGGGTGGGTATCGATTGACGCGTGATCCCGCAGACATCTCGGTGGCGGATATCGTTTTCGCACTGGAGGGTCCGCTCGGAGTGGTTGACTGCCTTACGGATCCAGGATGTTGCAACCGTTCCGGCGATTGCGTCACCCAGGAATTCTGGAATGAAGCGAACGAGGCGTTCCTGGGTGTGCTGCGGGCAACCTCGCTGGCCGTTCTGGTGCGACAAAAGGAATCCCCCGCCGCTCGTTGATCCTCCCAGGAGGCTGGCCGGCTGTCGCTGATTATTCATTTCACGTCTCAGAAATCGGTTCGGGTCATGGTACGGCGTTTCTGCCCATGTTTTGACGTTTCACCTCGTACAATTTCGGAACCACGCCGCGGACAGACCGGTATAAGAGGTTGCTTGAGGCACGAAACCTCACAGGGAGGAGATATGATGGTATACGAACAGACGGGTTTCACAAAGACAATGCGTACACCGGTATTGGCCGTTGGGTTTCTTGTGCTCGCCACTCTCTTGAGTCTGGCGGTGTTGATGCTGCTGGTGCCGGGAGTGAGTGCCGGGTGGTTCGGTTCCGGTGACGAAGAGCAACCGGTGGTTGAGGCCATTCAGCCGATCGATGACGACACGCCCATCACGCTGGGTCTGTTCCGCAAGCTGGCGGCGGCTCGTTCTCCATCGGTGGTGAACATCCGTACTTCCAAGACCGTCCGGGTTCAACAGCGGCGGCTCCAGGATCCTTTCGAGGATTTCTTCGGACGTGATTTCTGGCGCCGGTTTTACGGGGTTCCCGAGGAGTGGCGGGTACAGAGTCTTGGTTCGGGTGTGATCATCGACAAGGAAGGATTCATTCTCACCAATTATCACGTAATCAAGGGGATGGATGATATCACTGTATCGGTGCAGGACGGTAGCGAGTACGAGGCCAAGGTTGTGGGCACCGATCCCTTTACCGATCTCGCCCTGTTGAAGGCCGAGAAGCTCGACCATGTCGATCCGGCGGTCATCGGTGACTCGGATACGCTCCAGGTGGGTGACTGGGTGATGGCCATCGGTAATCCTTTCGGCTACGGTCACACGGTGACGGTGGGAGTGGTCAGCGCCCTGGGTCGTGTCTTGCAGGGAGATGGCCGGGAGTACAGCGATCTGATCCAGACCGATGCCTCCATCAATCCGGGGAACAGCGGTGGGCCTTTGTTCGATTCCGTCGGCCGGCTGGTGGGTATCACCACCGCCATTGCCGCCCGTGTCGAGCAGTCCGCCGGCATCGGTTTCGCCATTCCGGTGAACCTTGCCCATGAACTGCTACCACAGCTCAAAAAGACGGGCCGCGTCGTGCGCGGGTGGCTCGGCGTCTACATCCAGGAGTTAACCAGGGAACTGGCTGAGAGCATGGACATCGAGAACGGTGCCGGAGTGCTGGTCAACAAGGTGACCGAGGGCAGTCCGGCGGATAAGGCGGGTTTACGGCGGGGCGACGTGATCGTCAAGGTTGCCGGCCGTGACACCGCCACACCCCGAGTGCTGTCCCGGATCGTGGCAGCGCTGCCCGTGGAGGAGATCGTGGAAATCGAGATCATCCGCAACGGTCATCACAAGACAGTGGATGTGACCATCGGCAAGCGTCCGCCCGAGGAGGAGATGCAAGCATCCGGGGAGATGGACGATGAGACCTTCACGGGTATGGGCATGACCCTGCAGACGGTGACGCCTCTCATCGCCTAGAACTACAACCTTGGCGTCGAATCCGGCGCCCTGATTGTGGAAATCGAACCGGGCAGCCAGGGTGCGGCGGCCGGTCTGCGCACCGGTGATGTCATCACTGAATTGAATGGCAAGGAGATAGAAAACATCAGCGACATACGCGGCATCCTGGATGGCGCGAAATCGGGTGATTCACTGGCATTCTATATCCGGCGGGGCGCCAACAGCCTATACGTCGGGCTCAAGGTCGATTGACGGACGGCGCGGCCCGGCGCCTGGCGCCGGCGGCCTGTCTCCATCGCCATGGGACCGAGGACCACGAGAATAGTCGATCCGGATTTCTTCACTCCGGAAGCCTTCGGAAACATCCTCCTCATCGCCTCCCCCGGTTCAACCGGGGGAGGCTTTCTTTCCCGCAGCGGGACAACACCTGTCGTTGAATCCGTTGTTGACTTCTTTT